>JABIXB010000197.1 GCA_018666805.1 Rhodospirillaceae bacterium
AGCACGGCCAGCGCGATAGTCGTCGGCGGCAGGTTTTCACCGGCCTGCCAATTCTCGATCGGGGCTAGACTTTCGATGCCATGCTCGCTGAAAAGGCGGCTGATGCGCTCGCGCGTCCCGACACTCCAGCCGGCGACGAGAATGTGTTTTTTGGCGGCGATTTCCTTGTTGAGATAAACCTGCACCGCATCGAACAAATCACCGGCGAGTTTGCTGCGCTCGGCAACGAAGATGCGTCCCTGGCGGCCACCAAGGTCGAAGATTTGGCGCTCGGGCGCGGCCTCGGCGGTAAACGGCGACAGTGTCGCAACGGCATGCTTGGCAAAGCGCGATTCGCGTTCCTCGCGGGTGATATGCAGCATCTCGGGCGGCAGCGGCTTGTAATCCTCGATGGAAAATTCGGCCAGCGCGCCCGGCCCCTCGGTACGCGCGTGGTAATAATCGTCGATCGCTTCCCAGCGCTCGCCGCACGCCTCTTCCGACAGATGATCGAGCAATATCGGCGCGCCCGGGACATAATCGAGAATGGTCTCAAGCCCGTTATGAAAGAGCGGCAGCCAATGCTCCATGCCGGGATAACGCCGCCCGGCGCCGACCGCTTCAAACAGCGGATCGGCATCGGTAACGGCGCCGAACTGGGTCCGGTAGCCGGCGCAAAAGCGGGCGATGCTGGCGTCATTCAGCACCACTTCGCTCACCGGCACCAATTGCAGGGATTTGAGAGTGCCGTCGCTGCGCTGCGACACCGGGTCGAAGGTCTTGATTGCCTCAAGGGTTTCGCCGAACAGATCGAGCCGTACCGGCTCGGGCGCGCCGGGCGGAAAGATATCGATAATACCGCCACGCACGGCATAATCGCCCGCCTCCATCACCGTGCCGCCACGGCTAAAGCCGTTGCTTTGGAGATAGGCGAACAGCGCGTCGGTATCCAGTTCGGCGCCCTTCTTCAGGCTGAAAGCGGCCTTTGCCAAGCTTTCGCGCGGCGGCACGCGCTGAAGCAATGCGTTGACCGTGACCAGCACCACGCGTGCGCCCTTATCGCCGGCAGCGAGCGTCACCAGGGATGAAATCCGCTCGCTCACCAAATCGTTGCGCGGCGATACGCGGTCATAGGGCAGACAGTCCCAGGCCGGAATCGAGATGCATTCCACATCCGGGGCGAAAAATGCGAGGCACTCGCGCGCATTGGCAAGACGGGCATCGTCGGGCGCGACGTAAAGCAGCGGTGTTGGCGCCGCCAAGCGGGCGAGGCAGCCCATGATCAGCGCGTCATAGCCCTCCGGCATGCCGCCGAGGGATACACTGCCCGGCCTGTCGAGCGCCAGGGCCTGGAGGCTGAGGCTATCCATATTCAAGAGATACGCCGCTCCCTGACATAATCCATCAGCTGCGCAATCGTGCCATTATTGAAGCGCTCGGGCAGCGCCAGGCGGCCGGTAATATAATCGAGAATTTCCGGATCGTTGGCGTTGTCGAGCAAATCCTCGAGCGCCGTCGCCTGCTCGGCATCGAGCGAATCGCCGAGCGCGGCGACATATCCGCCGAGCAGAATATCGGTCTCGCGCGTGCCGGTGTGATTGGTACGGTAGCGCAGGCGCTTCCTGCGGGTCTCAAGACTGTGGGTCATGTAATTTCCGCAATTGATTCGCGCGGGATCATAGGAGAGCGCTCGCCGGTTGTCAGCATATTGGCGCGAGGGTAGCCTTGGGGCGGCCATGAGACCCGATATTTTAAATCCGCTATTTGCCGAAGTTAACGTGCTGCCCGGCGTTGGGCCGCGCATCGCCAAGGGTATTGAGCAATGCGCCGGGCCGTTGGTGGTGGATTTACTCTGGCACCTGCCGAGCGGGCTGATCGACCGCAGCTTCTCGCCCAGCATCGCCGATGCGCCGCCCGGCGTGATCGTCACCCTGAGGGTTAAGGTCGAATCGCATCACAAGCCGGCGGTAAAGCGCCTGCCCTACAAGGTGCTTTGCTCGGACGAGAGCGGCGAGCTCACCCTGGTATTTTTCCATGCGCATGAGAAATACCTGCTCGACAACCTGCCGGTTGGCGAAATCCGCGTGGTGAGCGGGCGCACCGAGCGCTACGGCGACGATATTCAGCTCGTCCACCCGGACCATATCGTGCCCGAAAGCGAAATTGAGGCGGTTCAAGGCATCGAGCCGATCTATCCGCTCACCGCCGGCCTCAATCTAAAGCCGCTCACAAAAGCCGTACAGGCAGCGCTCGAGCGCGTGCCGGCGATGCCGGAATGGTGCGACAAGGCGTATCTTGAGCGCCAAGGCTGGCTGTCCTGGAACGAATCTCTGCTCGCCGCGCACCAGCCGCAAAGCGAGGCCGATTTAGAGCCCGATTCGCTCGCCCGTCAGCGCCTCGCCTATGACGAACTGCTTGCCAATCAAATGGCGCTGGCGCTGCTTCGCGCTTCGATGCAGCGCGCCACGGGGCGCAACATCGGCGGCGATGGGCGTCTCAGAGACGCCGTCCGGGCAGGCCTGCCCTATTCACTTACGGCGGGACAAGAAGCGGCAATCGCGGAAATCACCGCCGACCTGGCCGAGCCGCACCGCATGCTACGCCTGCTGCAAGGCGATGTCGGCAGTGGCAAGACAGTCGTCGCGCTGTTCGCCATGCTGGTTGCCGTCGAAGCAGGCGCGCAAGCGGCGCTGATGGTGCCGACCGAGTTGCTCGCGCGCCAGCACTTTGCCACCCTCGAAACGCTTCTTGGCGACAGTGGTGTGACGATTGCCCTGTTGGTCGGGCGCGGCAAGAAGAGCGAGCGCACGGCAACCTTGGAACGTCTGGCGGCTGGTGAGATCGATATCGTCATTGGCACGCACGCGCTGTTTCAGGCCGGCATTGAATTTTCCGATCTCGCCGTCGCCGTGGTCGATGAGCAGCACCGCTTCGGCGTTCATCAACGCATGACACTCGCCGCCAAGGGCAAGGGCGTCGATGTGCTGGTGATGACAGCGACGCCGATTCCACGCACCCTGATGTTAACCGCTTACGGCGACTTACAAAGCTCGCGCCTGAATGAAAAACCGGCCGGGCGAGCGCCGATCGAAACCCGCGTCTTGCCGATTTCCCGCCTCGGCGAAGTTGCCGAAGGCATCAAGCGGGCGGTGGAGAACGGTGCCCGGGTCTATTGGGTCTGTCCATTGGTCGAAGAATCGGAGGCGGTCGATTTGGCGGCGGCGGCAGAGCGCCACGCGCAATTACAAAACATATTCGGCGCCCGCGTCGGCCTCGTACATGGCCGCATGAAAAGCGACGAGAAAGACGCCGCCATGTCGGCTTTTGCCAGGGGTGCCACGGATATTCTCGTCGCCACGACGGTGATAGAGGTCGGCATCGATGTGCCGGAAGCCTCGGTCATCGTGATCGAACATGCCGAGCGTTTTGGTCTGGCGCAATTGCATCAGTTGCGCGGCCGTGTCGGACGCTCCGACAAGGCCGGCAATTGCCTCCTGCTTTACGCTCCGCCGCTCGGAGAAACGGCGCGCGCGCGGCTCGAGATCATGCGCGAGACCGATGACGGATTCCGCATTGCCGAGGAAGACTTGAAACTGCGCGGCGCCGGCGAGCTGCTCGGCACGCGCCAAAGCGGCCTGCCGGAATTGCGTCTCGCCGATCTGGCGCAACATGGCGAATTGCTCGCCACCGCGCGCGACGATGCGCGGCTGATATTGGCGCGCGATCCGGAATTGCAATCGGAGCGCAGCCAGGCGCTGCGCGTCCTGCTTTACCTGTTTGAGCGCGACGCGGCGGCGCGCTATTTGCGCTCGGCCTGAGGCTCGCCTTCCACTTTCGCCATCTTGCCAGAAGGCGCCTTTTTGTCCGGCGGCGAGACGATACCGCCTGAAATAACCAGCTTCACCCCCTCCTCCACCGTCATATCGAGCACAATGCAATCCTTGCGCGGCACGAACAGCAGAAAACCCGATGTCGGGTTTGGCGTTGTCGGCAGGAACACATTGACCATATCGTCCGTTGTGACGCGCTGAACCTCGCCCTCGGTATTGCTGGTGATGAAGCCGATCACCCAAATTCCCTTGCGCGGATATTCGATTAGCACCACATCGCGGAAGGCGCCTTCCGATTGCGCCAGAACGGCATCGAATATTTGCTTGATAACGCCGTAAATGGTGCGCACCACCGGCACGCGGGCAACCATCCGCTCGCCGAAGCGGAACATGTAGCGGCCGAAAAAATTGGTCACCATAAAGCCGATGAGGGTGACGACAATCAGCACCACGATAACGCCAATGCCCGGCACACTGACACCGAGCACATCGGAGGGGTTGTAAGCATCGGGAATGAGCGGCACCACCGAGCGGTCGACAAAGGCGATGAACAGCCAGATTAGCCAGATGGTAATGCCGACCGGCGCGGAGACGACAATGCCGGTAAGAAAATAGGTGCGCAGACGCGCAAGCAGGCCGCGCTTGGGCGCGGGCTTGATCAGTTTCGGGCGATTCCTGCCTGTATTGTCGTGCTGTTGATTCTTTCCCGCCACCACTGGCCCCTGCCGCCGTGTTTCTCTCCGACAGGAAGCTTACAGCCTCATTGTCAGCTTTATGCAGTAAAACTTGGCTGACCGTTACGGATAAGGAGATATTTACAGGCCGCCGAAGCCAATCTATGCGCTATGCGCCATCGCCGCAATCTTACAGGAGAGCCGCCCTATATGGAGAGGCCGAGGATGCAAAAGACCGTGGCGAGAAACCCATCACGCGCTTGGCAGGGTGAAACACGCTTGAATATTCCCCCTTCCGTTTGGCTGTTCTCTGCCTCATTCGGCGCCTCCAAACGCGAGGCCCAAGACGGGCCCAGGGTGGATAACGCCAGCGCGAAAGTAGCCGATTGCACCGAACGCCTCTTCCCAGTCATGATCTTTCCTCCGTCCACATCCAAGTTAAATCTGCCTATGAAGTGATAGATGGGGAGGGTTAGGAAAACGCCAAGTGACAATAATCACAAAGTAAAAAATAATTTACTTGGCCGCGAGCGGTGCGTGATCAATGTTTACACTGTTCTAATACTTAAGGCTGAGCGGCGGCTCTCAAACCATCGGGCCTGATTTCAGCGAAAAAGCGGAGATAGCCCTCACGATTGTCATTCTGCGCAACCGCCGGACGCGGGCGGAATTCGCGCTCCTCAGGCGTAAGTTCGCGCACTTCCGGGAGCGCGACGCCGGTGCCATCAAAACGCTGCAAAACCTCAATAAAGCGGATATTGGCGAATTCAGGCGATGGATGGCTCCACGCATTGAAGTGAAAGCGATTGCCCTCGCACGCGCTCACGGCCCAATAAAACGAATGGGAATCGAGGATTTTTCCGACCGGCGGACTCGCGAAAAATCCGCTGGCCTCAAGCGAATCACGCAGCATAGTCATTTCCACCGCGTTCAGCTGAGCCACCGCGCGTTTCCCCGACCATGGCCAAAAGGGAAAATGAACGAGAAAACTGTCGCTTACCTTGGCCGACAAGACTTCGGCATCGATCATGCCACCGCCGCCATCAGGGAGACCGTTGATATCGTAGGTCCGCACCTGCTCGGAATAGATCGCATTGAAGACGAAACGATAGCGCGGCGGTGCATGATTGCGGCAGGATTCCTTGAGGTCTTCCCCGGCGAGAAAACTCAGCCAGGTGAAGCGCCGCTCAAATGCATTGTCCGGCTGGCCGCTATATCCGCACGCGCTGAGAATTAACACACCACACAGCAGAAGCAGGCCCCTTGCCCAGCGATATTTTGATCTAGCCATGCGCCACCTTATGGAAGGATTGCGGCGTTATTTTTTAAGAGGCCTTGGATTGCGCCAAGCGGTAATCCGGGTTGGGCATGACCGCGCACGGCATGGTCACCGCCTTAAGCGAGCGGCAGGCTTTTGTCGCGTCACCCTTGTCGAGGCCAAGAAAACGGGCGCGGTATAAAACATCGCCGCGTTTCATCTCCACCGGTGTCAACGCGGCGGACGCTCTATCGAGCAGCACCGGCAGCCGGCGCGATGCCTCGCGCAACGCAACTTCAGCCGCGACGACGGAACGGTAGGCGCCGATCTGGATCGCCCACTGACCAATATTTGGGCGCGGGCGAGTCGGCAGCGGAATTCCCGAAACGACCTGCAATTTGACGCCCGGCTTGAACACAGGAACCGGAATGTTGCGGCTGTTGAGCACGGCGAACTGCCGCTCGCCCCGGTGCACGTCACGCTCCGCCATGCGCGCGAAACCAATATCGAGAAGTTTCACCATATGGCTGTCACGCGATTTGGCGGTACGCCCACCGAACACCACTGCGATCACCCGCTTGCCGTCCCGGACGGCAGAGGCAACAAGATTAAAACCGGAAGCGCGGATATATCCTGTCTTCATGCCGTCCATACCGGGATATCTGTTGAGCAGATTGTTATGCGTGCGGTGGGTCTTGCCCTGATAGGTGAAAGTCTCGGCCGAGAAATAATCATAGTAATGCGGGAAGTCCCTGAGAATGGCCATCGCCAGGACGCCCATATCGCGCGCCGAGGAGAGCTGTTTCCGGTTCGGAAGACCCGACGCATTGCGGAATCTGGTGCGCCTCATGCCAAGGCTGCGCGCCCGGTTGGTCATCGCCGCCGCGAATTCCCATTCGGATCCGCCGATTGCCTCGGCAATCACCGTCGCAACATCATTGGCTGATTTTGTCGCCAACGCCATGATCGCCTGGCGCACCGAGATAGTCGCGCCGCGTTTGAGGCCAAGCTTCGAGGCCGGCTGGCCGGCGGCGCGCTTGGAGACCGTTAGTTTCTGGTTCAGCCGCATGCGCCCGCTGTCGATTTCCTCGAACAGCAAATAGAGCGTCATCATTTTGGTCAGGGATGCCGGATAATTACGCGTATCCGCATTGCGCGAACGCAGAACCTCGCCGGTATCGGCATCGAGCACGATCGAGGCATAGCCCGCCTCGCTCTCTTTGGTGCCTGACAACAACACTGCCGCGCTCAGCAACAATAGTGCCGATACGGAGATCGCCAGCCTTAACGCGACGGATCGCGTTTTTGAACGTTTTTGATCCAACTATTCGCTCACAGCATTGGTTCCCGCAGAAGCCTCCAAGGAATCGGCGACAGCCTCTTATGGGGCAGTTTAGAATCGCGCGTCAAGTCTAACACTTCGTTAACCAATAGCACTTTATTTACAAAAGCATGCATAGGATTGTTACTTGCGCTGCAATATTGACCTAAGAGGCGGCAAGCGACGGTGTTTTTCGGTGCTCCGGATGGGCCGTCTCGAAAGCGTGGGCGGCACGCAATACATTTACTTCATCATAATTACGCCCGACGATTTGCAGGCCCACCGGCAGCCCGCCGGAGGTAAACCCGCAAGGCAGCGTCGCCGCCGGTTGGCCGGTCAGGTTGAAGGGATAGGTGAAGGGGCTCCAATCGTCCCAAACCTCGCCGTTCTGGCCAATCGGCGAATCAGGCCCAAGCGAAAAGGCCGGAGTTGGCATGGTCGGCGTCAGCAACAAGTCATATTTCTGGTGGAATCTCCGCATGGTAACAACCAATTGGCTGCGCGCCATGGCGCCTTTCATATAGGCATCCATGCTGAGGGCTTGGCCCTTTTCGGCAACAATGCGCAAACCCGGATCGACCAGTTCGCGTTGCTCCGGTGTCATGGCGCGCAGGATATGCGCCGCGCCGGCATACCAGTGCGAGCGGAAAATGGCCTGCGGATTGTCGAAACCGGGATCGACCTGCTCAACCTGGGCACCGAGTGCTGCAAACGATTTCGCCGCCGCCGCGACCAACTTCGCCACCTCAGGGTCAACCTCGGCATAGCCGAGATCCGGGCTGAAGGCGACACATAGTCCCGCAATGCCACCTTCTAAAACAGAAAAATAGTCGCGCGCATCATATGGCAGCGAGAAGGCGTCACGCGGATCGGGTTCGGCCATAACGGTGAGCATTAGCGCGCCATCGGCAACGCTCCGGGTCATGGGGCCGAGATGCGAGAGAGTGCCGAACGGGCTGGCCGGATAAACCGGAACGCGGCCGAAATTCGCCTTGAGCCCGAAGATGCCGCTGAACGACGCTGGAATACGCACCGAACCGCCGCCATCCGTACCGATATGAAGCGGCCCCATGCCGGTCAGCGCCGCCACGGCGGCACCGCCACTGCTGCCGCCAGGCGTGTGCTCGCTATTCCAGGGATTGCGCGTGATGCCAGTGAGCGGGCTGTCGGTGACGCCCTTCCAGCCGAATTCCGGTGTTGTGGTTTTGCCGAGGATGACTGCGCCATGTTCGCGCAGGCGCTCAACCGCCGGCGCATCCTCCGGGCTGAGCTGGCTGCGGTCCGAGGTGCGCGAGCCGCGCTGGGTCGGCCAATCCTTGGCCAGGACCAAATCCTTGACCGAGGCCGGCACGCCGTCGACGCGGCCTTGCGGCGCATTCTTCCGCCATCTCTCTTCCGACTGTTTGGCGGTGGCCAGAGCGCCTTCCTCATCAACCAGGCAAAAGGCGTTGAAGGCTTCATTGCATTGATTGATTCGCCCGAGCGCCGCCTCTGTAACCTCGACGGGAGACAAGCTGCCATCACTGTAAGCGGCCAACAAGTCTATGGCGGACATTTGGCAAATATCGTCGCTCACGATGTTATCTCCCTCTAAAAATCCGGCGGTTTAATTCCGCTTTCGCTGAGCTGGCCGACCAACGCCTGTTTCAAGCGCTCCAGCCCGGTCTCGGTCTCGGCCTCGCAGCGCGCCACCAGCACCGGCTGGGTGTTCGAAGCGCGCAGCAGCCACCAGCCATCCTCAGTATTCACCCTGACACCGTCGATCGCATCGACATCGGCGCCCGCCGCGCTCAAGCGTTGGCTAACTTCCTTGATGGCATCGAACTTGCGCTCATCGTCGCATTCAAAGCGCAATTCAGGCGTGTTGATGCGCTGCGGCAATTCGGCGCGCAACTCGGCCAGACTCTTCGCCTCAGCTGAAATCACGCCGAGCATGCGAACGGCGGCGTAAAGCGCATCGTCATAGCCGTAATAACGGTCGGCGAAAAAGATATGGCCGCTCATCTCGCCGGCCAAGGGCGCACCGCTCTCCGCCATCTTAGATTTGATCAGCGAGTGGCCGGTCATCCACATCTGCGGCGTGCCGCCGAGGCGGGCCACCTCGTCGAACAACACCTGGCTCGCTTTCACATCGGCGATGATTGTGGCACCTGGCTGCGTGCGCAAAACCGGGCGGGCTAGCAAAGCCAGGATCTGATCGCCCCATAATATGTCGCCATTGCCATCAACGATGCCGATGCGGTCGCCATCGCCGTCAAAGGCAATGCCGAGATCGCAGCCATCCGCGCGCACCCGGTCAATCATCTGAACCAGATTTTCCGGCACCGTCGGATCAGGATGATGGGCCGGAAAGGTGCCATCGATTTTCTCGTTGAGGAGAATATGCTCGCCCGGCAATTGTTTTGTCAGCAGTGCCATCGCCTCGCCGGCGGCGCCATTGCCGGCGTCCCAAACGACCTTGAGCGGTTGCAAGCCGCCGCCCTCCTCCGCCACCCGCTCGACATAGCGCGTCAGCATCGGAACCTGCTTGGAGGTGCCGGCGCCGCTCAGATAATCGCCTGCCGCCGCCACCGCGCCGAGCTCCTGAATGCTCTTGCCGAAAAACGAACTTTTGCCGAGCATGAATTTGAAGCCGTTATTGTCGGGCGGATTATGCGAGCCGGTGACCATGATGCCGCCATCGGCGCCGAGGCTGTGCACGGCATAATAGAGCATCGGCGTTGGCCCCAGCCCGACACGCAATACATCGATACCGGCGCCGTTCAGGCCGGTAAGCAGCGCCGCCTCGAAACCCGGCGAGCTGACCCGCCCGTCATAACCAACCGCGATTGTCTTACCGCCCTGGCGCGCGGCGATCGAGCCAAAGGCGCGCCCGATCGCTTCGCCATCCGTAACGTCGAGCGTCTTTCCGACAACGCCGCGAATATCATATTCGCGCAGCACCGTCGGGTTAAATTGGTGCGCCTCACTCATGTGCTGGGCGCCCGACGCTGAAATAGCGGAAGCCGGCCGCGACCATGGACCCAGGTTCATAGATATTGCGCAGGTCGACGATTACCGGACTGTTGAGCAATTGTTTGACGCGCCCGAGGTCAAGAGCGCGGAACTCGTTCCATTCGGTCAAGATGACCAGAACATCCGCGCCGTCCATCGCCGCATAGGCATTTTCGCGCCACTCGATTCCGGGCAGCAACGGCTTGGCCTCTTCCATCGCTTCCGGATCGTAGGCACGGACGGCAGCGCCTTTCTCCTGCAACGCCGGCAGAATGGTCAGGCTGGCGCTGTCGCGCACATCGTCCGTATTGGGTTTGAACGCCACGCCGAGCACAGCAACGGTTTTGCCATCGACACTGCCGCCGCACGACTGGACGATCTTCTCGGCCATGCGCGCTTTACGCTTCTCATTGATATCGACCACCGCCTCGACGATATGGCTCGGCGCGCCGCACTCGCGCGCGATACGGACGAAAGCGAGCGTATCCTTGGGAAAACACGAGCCGCCATAGCCCGGCCCCGGATGGAGAAATTTGTTGCCGATGCGGCCATCGAGGCCGATGCCCTTGGCGACATCATGCACATCGGCGCCGATCTCCTCGCAGATATCGGCAATCTCGTTGATGAAGGTGATCTTGGTGGCGAGGAAGGTGTTGGCGGCATATTTGATCAGTTCGGCGGTCTTGACGCTGGTGAAGACCACCGGCGTCTCAATCAGGAACAGTGGCCGGTAGAGCTCCGCCATCAACGCTTTGGCGCGTTCGGTTTCGACACCGACAACAACGCGATCAGGGCGCATGAAATCGCTGATCGCCGCGCCCTCGCGCAGAAATTCAGGATTGGAGACGATATCGAACTCCGCATCCGGGCGCCGTTCGCGGATAATGCGCGAGATCTCATCCCCGGTGCCGACCGGCACGGTCGATTTCGTCACCACCACCGTGTAGCCGTTCATCGCATCGGCGATCTCTTCCGCCGCGGCATAGACAAAGGATAGGTCGGCGTGGCCGTCGCCGCGCCGGCTCGGCGTGCCGACCGCCAGCATGACCACATCGGCTTGCGGCACCGCCTCGGAAATCTCGGTGGTGAAGCTCAAGCGCCCGGCGCCGGCATTGTTGCTGACAAGCTCTTCCAGGCCGGGCTCGAAAATCGGGATCTTGCCCGCCTTCAACCCTTCTATTTTTTCAGTGACCTTATCGACACAGATGACGTCGACGCCGAATTCAGAGAAACAAGCGGCGGAAACGAGGCCGACATAGCCGGTGCCAATCATGGCGACATGCATGGTGATATCCTGTTGGTTCTTGGTTGAAGTTAGATCGAGCCGGTCGGGTTTTTCAAGAACTCCGATAGTTCGTCGCGCAAATCGTCGCGCTCCAGGGCAAAAGCGATATTGGCCTGAAGAAAACCGGCCTTGCCACCACAATCGAAGCGCCGGCCCTCGAAACGCAGGCCATGGAAGGGAATATCGTCATCGATCAGCTTGGCCAGGGAATCGGTCAACTGAATTTCACCGCCGACGCCGCGCTCCATACGCCCGAGATAAGAGAAAACCTCGGGCTGCAACACATAGCGGCCGATAATGCAGAGATTGGAGGGCGCCACCGCCGGTTCCGGTTTTTCCACCATGCCCTGGATATCGATCACCCGGCCATCATCGGCCGCGACATCGACGATGCCGTATTTATTGGTCTCACTGTCCGGCACCTCGGCGAGCGCGAAAATGCAGCCGCCGCGTTCGTTATAGAGATCGACCACCTGGGACATGCACGGTTTTTGCGATAGCACCAGTTCATCGACAAGAAAAACCGCGAACGGTTCATCGCCGACGAGATCGCGCGCGCACCAGACCGCATGGCCGAGACCAAGCGGTTCCTGCTGGCGGGTGTAGGAAAGCGCGCCAGCCGCCGGGATCAGGCTTTTCAGCTCTTCCAGCTCGGCCGCCTTGCCGCGCGCCGCCATTTCCGCCTGCAATTCGTAGGAATGATCGAAATGATCCTCGATCGCGCCCTTGCCGCGCCCGGTGACGAAGATGAATTCCTCAATCCCCGCCGCAACCGCCTCTTCGACCGCATATTGAATGAGCGGCTTGTCGACGATCGGCAGCATTTCCTTCGGCACCGCCTTGGTTGCCGGTAAAAAACGGGTGCCGAGGCCGGCAACCGGAAAAACAGCCTTTTTGACGGGCCTTACCATTCAATTCGCTTTCCTAAAGAATAACGCGAAGCAGCGCCTTGATTGCGCTGTGTGTCTCATTTTTTTAGCCTTTCGGCAAGTTGCGCTTCGCCTTTGACAAGGCGCTCATTTAGCGTCGAGCAAAACCTCTTTGGCTTGGTTTATCTTTGTCGCCAAATAATCGGAGCCGCCCTGGTCGGGGTGTATCTTGAGCAATAATTTGCGGTGTGCATCGCGGATCTCCGCCTCGCCGCTGCCGGGCTCGAGTCCAAGAACCTCATAAGCTTCATTCCGGCTCATCGCGTTGCTGCTCTGGCGCGGCGCGCGCTGCCGCGATGAGTGACTTGAAGGGCCGCTTTTCTCTTCCTGCGCGCCTTCGCCGAACCGCCTCTCCATATAGCTTTCGATCAGCCGCGCCGATTGCTCGTCATAGGCTTTGCACTCGTTCAGGAGATCGACCAATTGCGCCTGGGATAGCTCGTCCAGTTCCCGCCCGGCATGATCGCCGCGCAAGACCGTGCCCGCCATCTCACCGCTGTCATGGTCGAGATACATTCGGAGATAAGCAGTCTCGACCTCGGATTGCTTGCCCGGCGATGGCGTGCCGCCCTGCCGCGCCGCCGCGGCGCCGCGCATGCCGCGGATGAGGAGCGGCAGAAAAGTGAGCGCGAGCGGGATCATCGCCAACTGAATCTTGCCGGTGACACCGAAATAGATCGCCAGCAGGCCACCGAGGCCGAGAAAGCCCCATTTCAGCACTTTTGCCAGAC
>JABIXB010000198.1 GCA_018666805.1 Rhodospirillaceae bacterium
ACCGAAATAACCGTCGGTGTGGCCGAGCGCGCGGCGGCGACGTTACTCGGCGGCGCCTCATGAGCGGCGGCGCGCTGATTCTCCTCGCCCTGGCGCTGCCCATCGCCGGCGCAATCCTGTTGGGCCTTGTCGGGCGTTACCGGTTGCTCAGGGAAGCAACCTCACTGCTCGTCTCGACGGCTCTTTGCGCTGCGGTCGCCGCGCTCGTGCCTGACGTGATGGCAGGCGGGCGGCCCGCCATCAGCCTGTTTGAGTTCGCGCCGGGCCTTGCCTTCGCCTTCGAGGTCGAGCCGCTCGGCATGCTGTTTGCCCTCCTCGCCTCATTCCTCTGGATCGTTACCACGATCTATACCATCGGCTATTTACGCGCCAATGATGGCCCGCACCAGACCCGTTTTCACGTTTGCTTTGCTCTCGCCCTGGCCTGTGCGGTCGGCATCGCCTTTGCCGGCAACATGCTGACGCTGTTCTTTTTCTATGAGGGGCTCACCCTTTGCACCTATCCGCTTGTCACCCATAGCGGCACCGAGGAAGCGCGGCGCGGCGGGCGGCGCTATCTGGCGATCCTGCTGTCGACCTCGATCATGCTGCTCTTGCTCGCCATTATCTGGACCTGGGTCGAAGCCGGCACGCTCGATTTCCGCCCCGGCGGCATTCTGATGGGCGCGGTTTCAGAGCCGGTCATGGCGCTCCTGCTGGTGCTCTATATCTTTGGCGTCGGCAAAGCGGCGCTGATGCCGTTTCACGGCTGGCTGCCGGCGGCGATGGTGGCGCCGGCGCCGGTCAGCGCGCTCCTCCACGCCGTCGCCGTGGTCAAAGCCGGCGTCTTCACGGTGGTCAAGGTCGTGCTCTACATCTTCGGCCTGGATGCCGTGCGCGATTTCGCCAGCGGCGATTGGCTGCTTTATGTCGCCGGCGCAACCATCCTGATCGCCTCGTTGATCGCGCTCCGCCAGGACAATCTGAAACGCCGCCTTGCCTATTCGACCGTGAGCCAGCTTTCCTATGTGGTGCTTGGCGCGGCCCTGGCCAACGCCCACGCCGTGATGGGTGCCACCATGCATATCGCGATGCACGGCTTCGCCAAAATCACGCTCTTTTTCTGCGCCGGGGCGATCTTTACCGCAGCGCGCAAGACCGAGATCAGCCAAATGAACGGCATCGGCCGGCAAATGCCGCTGACCATGACGGCGTTTGCCATCGGTTCGCTGGCGCTGATCGGCCTGCCGCCTTTCGCCGGCGCGTGGAGCAAATATTATCTCGTGCTCGGCACGCTCGACGAAGGCTCCTATGCGCTGCTCGCGGTATTACTGGCGAGCTCGCTGTTGAACGCGCTCTATTTTCTCCCCATCGTGGTGCGCGCGTTTTTCCCGACCGGCAGCGCGGCGCTGCCCGCTGCCGGCGGTATCGCCGAGGCGCCGAAATTGCTCCTGGTCGCGATTTCAATCACCGCGCTCGGCTCGATCGCGCTGTTCGCCTATCCGCAATTCCTGTTCAACTTGCTACGCCCTTTGGTCGGGCTGTGAGGAAACCATCGTGAGCCAGAAAGCCTGGATCGAGAAACGCAAGAATGTGGTGCTGATGGTGCGCATCTTCCTCGCCGTCAGTATCGTTCTGCTGTTGCTCGACCTGGTGATTCACCGCCATGCGTTGTTCACTTGGGAGGGCTGGTTCGGCTTTTACGGCTTCTACGGCTTTGTCGCCTGTGTTGCGCTGGTGCTGGCGGCGAAGGTGCTGCGCAAACTGATCATGCGGCGGGAAGATTATTATGACGGGTAGTTTACCGCCTGCCCTGATTTTCTTTGCCGGTGCGCTGTTGGTGGCACTGGCGCCGGGCCGTTTGCGCCCGGCGATGACGCTGCTGGTGCCGCTCTTCGGCGGCTGGAACCTATGGTATGTCGCTGAAAGCGGCGGCGGCTTTGAGGTGGCGCTTTTCGACATGCGGCTCGAATTGCTGCGCGCCGACAAGCTCGCGCTTCTGTTCGGCATTCTCTTCCATCTCGCCACCTTCCTCGCCTGCCTCTACGCCTTTCACCTGCGCGACCGTACGCAGCAGGTCTCGTCCCTGCTTTATGCCGGCGGCGCGCTCGGCGCGGTGTTTGCCGGCGATCTGATCACCCTGTTCGTCTCGTGGGAGATCATGGCCGTCGCGTCGGTGTTCCTGATCTGGGCACGGCGTACGCCGCGCGCCAGCGCTGCCGGCATGCGTTATCTGATGGTGCAGATATGCTCGGGTCTGTTGCTCCTCGCCGGTGCGCTGTTGCATATCTCGGAAACCGGTTCGCCGGCCTTCGGCCCAATGGGAATCGGCTCGCTCGCCGGCATATTGATCTTCACCGCATTCGGCATCAAATGCGCCTTTCCCCTGGTGCATAGCTGGCTCACCGATGCCTATCCGGAGGCGACACCGACCGGCATGGTGTTCCTCAGCGCCTTCACCACCAAGGTCGCCGTCTATGGTCTGGCGCGCGGCTTCGCCGGCACCGAAGTGCTGATCTATATCGGCACGGCGATGGCGATGTTCCCGATTTTCTTCGCCGTGATCGAGAATGATCTGCGCCGCGTGCTCGCCTTCAGCCTGATCAACCAGGTCGGCTTCATGGTGGTCGGCATCGGCATCGGCAGCGAGCTGGCCCTGAATGGCGCCGTCAGCCATGCCTTCAACGATGTGCTGTTCAAGGGGCTGTTGCTGATGTCGATGGGCGCGGTGCTGCACCAGACCGGCAAGATCAATGGCTCGGAACTGGGCGGCCTTTACAAGACCATGCCGATTACCACCGGCCTTTGTATCGTCGGCGCGGCGTCGATCTCCGCCTTCCCGCTGTTTTCCGGCTTTGTCAGCAAATCCATGGTGATGGCGGCGGCGGTCGAGGAAGGCCATTGGTATATTTGGCTGCTGCTGCTGTTTGCCTCGGCCGGCGTTTTTCACCATGCCGGCATCAAGATTCCGTTTTTCGCCTTCTTCGCCCATGATTCCGGCATCCGCACGCGCGAGCCGCCGCTCAACATGCTGCTCGCCATGGGCATTGCGGCGGCGCTTTGTATCCTGATCGGCGTCTTTCCGAGCCTGCTCTATGGTTTCCTGCCGTGGCAGGTGCATTACGTGCCCTACACGGCGGATCATGTGCTCAGCCAACTACAATTATTGTTCTTCTCGGCCCTCGCCTTTGCCTGGCTCAATCTGGCCGGGCTCTATCCGCCCGAACTGCCCTCGGTCAATCTCGATGCCGATTGGCTCTATCGCCGCCTCGGCATGGGCACGGTGCGGCGCACTGAGCGCGCTTGGAAAAAAGCCGAGCAAAGCGTTCTTCATTTCATCGCCCACGCCGCCGGCACACTGCACCGGGCGGCGGCGCAGCATTACGGGCCCGAGAGCGTTTTGGCGCGCACCTGGAGCACCGGCTTCTCAGCCCTCTGGGTGGTTATTTTGCTCGGCATTTGCCTGATTCTCTATTATCTCTAATTGATGTGGAACAAACGGCTATTCCCGTTCCTGTTGGCGCTTATCGTGCTGAGCGCTTGTAGCGTGTCAGCGTGGCAGGCGCCGCATTACCGCGACCACCCACTCACGGGCCGTATTTGGAATGTCGCCGAGGAACGTTTTGTCAGCCAGGCTGAATTGATCGCCGCTCTCGCGCCCGCCGATTTCATTCTGCTTGGCGAAACGCATGACAATCCTGATCATCATTTATTACAAGCCGAAATCGTCACCGCTATGGCCAACGCTGGCCGCCGTCCGATTGTCGCCTTCGAGATGTTCGACATGACACAGGCCGAGGCGCTGGCCGGGCAGTTGAAAGTAGCACCTAAAGATTCAGCCGGCATTGCCGAGGCAGTTGGATGGGCGAAATCCGGCTGGCCGGATTGGCAGCTCTATCGGCCCATTGCCGATGCCGCGCTCGCCGCCGGACTTGAAATCCGCGCCGCCAATATGAGCCGCGCCAAAGCACGTGGCCTGGCGCAATCCGGGTTGGACGGGGCTGATCCCGGTCTTGTCGGACGCCTCGGGTTGGATGTGCCCTTAGCGGACACGCAGCAGAAAAATTTACGCCAGGAGATCGGCGACGCCCATTGCGGCTACGCGCCGGTGGAAATGATCGATGCCATGGCCTTCGCCCAGTTCGCCCGCGATGCCCATATAGCGCACGAGATCAGCAGCGCCGCCGGGGATGACGGCGCGATATTGATCGCCGGCGCCGGACATACCCGCCATGACCGCGCCGTCCCTTTACATCTCCGCCGCAAAGCGCCCGGACGCTCGATCGTCTCGATGGCTTTTCTTGAAGTCAGTGACAGCGAGCAATTCGCCTCGGCTTATGCGGAGCCCTTCGGCAGCCCGGCATTGCCGTTCGACTATGTCTGGTTTACGCCGCGCGTCGACATACGCGATGCATGCGAACGCTTCGAGGAGCAACTCAAGAAAATGCAGGAAGGCAAGGCGGCTGCCAAAAAGGAAAAGTGATCCCAACACCGCCTTCTGTTAACATCGCTATTAGCAATGCAGGGGGCATGTCATGCCAAATTGGGAGCCCGACGCAAATCCGTTTCCCGAAGGCAAGATCAAGCGGATTAGCGACCTCAGCTATGTTGGCGAGCTGAAATTCACACGCCATGCCAAGGTGCATCTCGACAGACCACCGCGCTCGTTGTGGCAGCTGACGGGAGATTTTGGCGCCAGCATGACAGTCCACCCCATCGAAGGCGCACCCTACTCGCTCACGATTACGGCGCCGCGCGGGCTCTACACGGATCTTGCGTCCGTACCCAAGGCGCTGTGGTTTGTCGTCGGCCCGATCGGCAAGCATTTGGAAATCAGTATCCTGCACGACTATCTCTACATGGCCTGGACCGACCACCGCGAGGACGCCTTGCGACAGGATTGGCGCTTTGCCGACAAAATGTTTGCCGCCGGCATGAAAGTCTCCGGGGTGAATTGGTTACAACGCACTTTAATGTATCTGGCTGTCCATTCCTGCATCGGCTGGGGTGTCTTTAAGAGCAAGAGCTATACCCTCGAAGAACGCATGAATGGCTGGCTGCCGCATCTTGAAGAGAACCACGGCCGCGAGGACTGAAAACCGGGCTATGCCTCCGCCGCCCGGGCGGCGCGCCGTGCGCTGAGCGTATGCAGGGTTAGGCCGGCGAACATTAGAGCCGTTGCGCCCCAAATATAGACGCTGTGCGCCTCGCCGAAAATCAGCGCGCCCCAACCAAAGCCGGCGAGAACGGCGATATAGTTATGCTGGGTGGCGAAGACCGGCCCGGCCAGACGCACCATTTCGAGAAATACATAAAAAATCAGCACGCTCAGGAGCGAAGCATAGAGCAGTGTGAGATCACCGCTAAGCGAGGGGCCGGGGAAGAGATAGAGCTGGCCGGTGCCGAACATCACCGGCACCAGCAACACCGCCGAGCCCAACAGCAAGCCGCAAGCAAGCGTGGCGGAAGGCGCGTCCGGCGGGCGAAATTTTCCGGCAAACACGGTGACGAGCGAAAAACTGGCCGGCGCCAACAGGGCGAGAAGCACCCAGCCGGCGGCTTCGGCGCTCGGCAGGCTGGCTTCGGGCACAATTACCAGCAGCACGCCGCCAAGGCCGAGCAGAAGGGCCAGCACGCTGAGGGCGCGAAAACGTTCCATGCGCAGCAATAGCGCGAACAAATAGGTGAAGAGCGGCACCAGCACCAGGATCATGGTCATCACCGCTGACGGCAGATTGGGCGCGACATAGGTCAACAATGTGATCGGCCCGGCAATACCGAGCCCACCCCAGACAAAATAAGTGCGCAAATGCAGCCAATTAAGTTGCGGCCAGGCGCGCCGCCCCATCAACACGCAGATCAGCAACAGCATCAGACCACCACCCAACGAGTGCCAAAACACATAGGCGACATAGGGCAGGCCGGCTTCCGCCGCCAGCTTGTTGATCGAAAACAGCAGGCTGTAGCTGATACCGACGGCAAACAGCATGACGAGATGGATGACGCGAGATGGAATCACCGGTCAAATATTCCTGGCGCTAACGTGGCGCTATTTTTTCTTCTTTTTCGCCGGCTGGCGCAACGCGGCGGCGATCGACGAAGCGGCCCAGCTTTGTAACTTTTTGGCGTCGCTCAAATCCGCCGCCTTCACTTCGTAGTAGGGCATTTTGCCCGCCTTGGGCATACCTACCGCTTCGAATGTTGGCAAATTTTCGCTGTCCGCCTTCAAGGCGACGACGCCTTTCGACGAAATCTTGGCGAACATCTGACCGTCCATGAAGATACCATAACCGCCGAACATGGCTTTTGCCTCGGCGGCGCCGAGCGGCACCAAGGTCGCCACAAATTTCTCCATCACCGCGTCTTTACTGGCCATACGTCAGCGCACCCAGGTTTCCGACCAGGCGAGGCAGGACATGCCGCTCGGGTGGCCGGCCATCTCACTCGGGTAGGTTTTCCCGGCGGCGCGCCGGCCGGCAACATCGAGCGTCGCCGTTCCCGCCGGTGTGAGGCAGCTATAAACGCCCCAATCGCCGACCAAATCATCTTCCGGCGCGGCGGCGAGCATGAAGGGATCGCCCATATCGCTCCAGCTCATGACAATATCGCCTTGCGCCGAAGATATGGTCTCGATGAATGTCGAGCCGATATCGCCCGAATTAGAAAATTTGGCCGGAATCAAGGGCAGGCTCTTGTCGGCGAAGCTGTCGGGATTGAGAGTTTCCTCAATGATTTGGATGAAACGGGCAAAGCCTTCATTGTCGGAATAAGCGCGGATTTCGCCATCCGTCGCGTCGCTTTTGAGAAACAGCACATGCCCCGGCCCGGCCGGCGATATCAGGCCGCGCCAATGGGTGCAGGTGGTTGTCTGTTCCCCACCTTCCTCGGCTTTGAGGCATAAAAAAGAATTCTCTCCGGTAAACTGCACCTTATGCGGCACGACGACGCCCATGATCTCTCTCCCCGAATTGATTTTCTGATCCGTAGCCTAGGGCATGTGGGACGGCAGCCGCAAGAAGCGGGTTGCTCCGACACAGCGACGCCGCGTAGCTTCAACGGATTATCGCGGGAGCATCGATTTGAGCACGCCAATCAACCTCGCCATGACACCCCGGGAATGGGGCATGCTGGCGGTCCTCTCCATCCTCTGGGGCGGATCGTTCTTTTTCGTCGGCGTTGCCGTGGCGGAATTGCCGACCTTCACCATCGTCTTTCTGCGCGTCGCTATCGCCGCGCTCGGCTTGCACCTGGTGATTCGGATCATGGGCGAGCGTATGCCGGGTGGGCTCAAGGTCTGGCGCGCCTTCTTTATCATGGGGTTTCTCAACAATCTCGTGCCGTTCTCTCTCATCGCCTGGGGCCAAAGCCATGTCGAGAGCGGCCTCGCCTCCATCCTGTTGGCGACAACACCGCTATTCACGATTGTCGTCGCGCATTTCCTAACGGCGGACGAAAGATTATCGGCGGGGCGCATCACTGGTATCGTGGCCGGTATCGCCGGCGTTGTCATTTTGATTGGCTCCGAGGTTTTAAGCAGCCTCGGCATCGCATTTATCGCCCATATCGGCCTATTGGGCGCGGCATTATTTTATTCATTCAGTGCTGTTTTCGGGCGCCGGTTCAAACGCATGGGAATCACACCGCTTGCCACCGCGACCGGGCAGATCACTGCTTCCACCGCCCTGTTATTGCCGCTCGCCCTTGTCGTCGACCAGCCCTGGACGCTTGCCATGCCATCCGTTGATACATGGCTCGCCATTACCGGCCTGGCGCTGCTTTCCACTTCGCTCGCCTATATTATTTATTTCCGCATTCTGGCGACAGCGGGGGCGACGAACCTGTTGCTTGTCACCTTCCTCATTCCGGTCAGCGCGATTATCCTCGGCGCGGCATTTCTCGCCGAGCGCCTCGAAGCCAATCATTTTATCGGCATGGCGGTTATCGGCGTCGGTCTCGCGGCGATAGACGGCCGCATTGCCGGGATGTTGTTGCGCCGGAGAAAACGAGCTTGAGCAATGAGCGAACGGAGCTGCTCTGCGATTTCACCGGCGGTGCGGTCGGCCACCGCCTGCGCGCCGGCGGCGGGCGTGGGCAGGCGCTGCCGCGTGCCGCCGGGTTCAGCAAAAGCCGCACGCCCGATGTGGTCGACGCCACCGCCGGGCTCGGACGCGATGCCTTCCTGCTCGCCTCGCTCGGCGCAAACGTCACGCTGATCGAACGCGCACCGCAAATTCACGCTCTGCTC
>JABIXB010000199.1 GCA_018666805.1 Rhodospirillaceae bacterium
ATCAGGGCCGAGCTAGATTTGCCCAATGTGCGGGCCAATGTTTGATTGACGTAAATCAGCCGCCCATCGCCATCCGCCGCATAGGCGCCGCTTGGTGACCGCTCGAGAAGAGCGCTGAGCATTTCCTCACGGGATTTGTCGTGCCGGGGAATATCTGCGGCAACTTCGTGGGCCGGCGGCGCGGCGGTTTCAGTTTTTTCGCGCTGGGCCGCCTGCGAACGCCGCGTCAAAGCGAGGCCGGTTACTCCACACATGACAATAAGGCCAGGCCACAGGGCCGCCTCGGCCGCAGGAACCACCGCCGCGACAATCAAAGCGGCGGCACCCAGCAGCGCTGCCAAACCTAAAATCCACGTCTTCGTCACATTCAACCCTTCGGCACTATTACGCACGCGATCCATCTTGCCTCATTTTTCCCTTGAGACGCCAGACATAGCCGATTACTTCCGCCACCGCCTTATAATGCTCAATCGGAATTTCCTGATCGATTTCTCCGCTAGCGTATAGCGCACGCGTCAGCGGCGGGTTCTGAACAATCGGCACTTCATTTTCTTCGGCAACCTCTCGGATGCGCTTGGCCACCAGGTCGGCACCCTTGGCAACCATCATCGGTGCGTTCATATCATCGGGACTATATTTGAGCGCGACAGCGAAGTGAGTCGGGTTGGTGACGACAACATCGGCGTCCGGCACGGCGCTCATCATACGCCCGCGCGCGCGCTCCTGGCGGAGCTGGCGAATTCTGCCTTTGACCGCCGGATCGCCTTCGGTCTGTTTGTATTCGTCCTTGATATCCTGGCGCGACATTTTCTGTTGCTTCAGGAATTCGAAACGCTGATAGAGATAATCCATGCCGGCGATCAACGCCAGAATCGAACACACGCCGACCAACAGGCGGATAACCAATTCATGAATCCGGCCCATGAATTGGAGCGGAGAAAAGCTGGTCAAGGTTTCGAGGCCAATCATCTCGGGCATGATCGTGGCAAGGCCGACGGCACCGACAATAACCAGCTTGGCAACACCTTTGAGGAATTCCGCCACAGAGCGCATCGAAAACATCCGCTTCAGCCCCTTGAGCGGCGAGATCTTCTTCAATTCCGGCTTCATGGACTCGGCAGAAATATTCCACCCGCGCTGGACAAAGCCGGCCGCAAGCGCGGCGACAACAAAAATCGCCAACGGCGGACCCAGCGCGCTCATCATTTTGAGGCCGACACTGCCAAGCCCACTCGGCGCATCGGCATCACCAATCGCCATTAAATGGGGCTGCGCCAGGAATGGCCGCAAAGACATTGTCATGTCACCCATAATGCCGGGCAACACCGCCGCGACGACAATTGCCGCCGCCACCAACATGAACAGGTTGGTGATTTCCTTCGAATTGACGCCCTGGCCTTTTTTGCGGGCGTCATCCAATTTCTTCTGTGTTGGTTCTTCTGTTTTTTGTGATTGGTCTTGATCTTCCGCCATCGCTCACCCGCCGCTCAGAATGGTCGAAAAAGGCAGCACGAAGTGATCCAGATACCATGTCATCATGGCGCCGAGAGACATCGCGAATATGGAAAATCCAAGCATGATCTGTAGCGGCATGCCGATAAAGAACACATGCATTTGCGGCATGAGGCGCGCCATCAAACCGAGGCCAACCTGAAAAATAAGCGCAAACAACAGAACCGGCGCGGAAAGCTGGAGCGCCAAGCCAACGCCCTCGCTCACCAGACGCGTCGCCATCTGGGCGAAATCATCGACCGGCGGCGTGGCACCGGAAGGAAATACCTCATAGCTGCGGATCAGCGCGCCCAGCATCATATGATGCAGATTGGTGACGAAAATCAGCAGCACGCCCATGATGCCGAGCATGTTACCGGTTAGGGTGCCTTGCGTTCCCTGGGTCGGATCGAAAGCCTGCGCGGCCGAGAGGTTGGTGGCCTGTGCCACCAGCATGCCCGCAGTTTGCAGCACTACGAGCATGAAGCGCGCGGTCGCGCCAAGGAATATGCCAACGACAATTTCTCCGATAATAAGGACGAACAGGGAGAGAATATCATCCGGCATTGCTGGCAGTCTGGTGCTCACCAAGGGCGTCACCACGACCGAGATGGCCAAGGCGAGGAGCAGGCGAAAGCGCGGCGACACATAGGTTTCGCCAAAGCCCGGTAGCAACATCATGCCGGCGCCGATGCGCGAAAAGACCATAAATAACGCGAATAAATCGCCCTGCAAAAAACTGCTCAACATGGCGTGACCGCCTAACCGCCCGTGGCGATTCTATCGAACAGACCTTGCGAGAAAGTCATCAGGGTCGAGATCATGAAGGGCAGCATGACCAACACCGCTAGAAAGATCACGATGATCTTCGGCACGAAGGTGAGGGTCATCTCCTGGATTTGCGTGAGCGCCTGAAAAAGCGAAACGAGCAAACCGACCACCAGCGCAATCGCCATGATCGGTCCGCCCATTTTCAACAGCGCATATATGGCCTCGCGGCCAATATCGACAACTTCGGCGGTATTCACGGCGAAAAACCCGCCGTCAAATAGGCATGCGCAGAATATCCTGGTAGGCGGAAACCACTTTGTCGCGCACCG
>JABIXB010000200.1 GCA_018666805.1 Rhodospirillaceae bacterium
GGGCGATGATCTCGACCGGGCCGGTCGGGCTCGCCACCGTCATACGGCGCAATTGCGCATGGGCCGCCAAATCCGCCACTTCGTTGAGGCGGCCAAAAGCGATGCCGGCCTTGAGCAGGAGAGCGCCAAGGGATTCGGCGTCGTGCGCGGCGAAACAAAGCGCAATCAACGCATCCATCTCGCCCCGGTTGGCGACCCTGAGCGCATTGCTGCAAAAGCGCGAATCCTGCGCCAGCGCCGCATCGCCCAGCACTTGCGCGCAAAAGCGCGCCCATTCGCGTTCGTTCTGGATGGCAATCACGATGCGCCCGCCGGCGCCGACCGGATAGGCGCCATAAGGCGCGATCATGGCGTGGCTGAGGCCGCTCCGCCCGGGAGCGCCGGGGCCGTGCAGATGATGCATCAGCGGCACATTCATCCAATCGGCCATGCCGTCAAACAGGGAGATGGCGATGCCGTCGCCGGTGCCGCTTTGGCTCCTCGCATAGAGCGCTTCGAGAATGGCGCCATGCGCATTCAGCCCGGCGCCGATATCGCAGGCCGAGACGCCGACCCGCGCCGGCTCCTCCGGCGTGCCGGTCACTGATGCTATGCCGGCTTCGCACTGGACGAGAAAATCATAGGCCTTCATGTCGCGGTAGGGGCCGGCCTCGCCGTAGCCGCTGATATCGCAGGTGATCAAACGCGGATGTTGGCGGCGCAATTTATCCGAGGCAAAGCCGGCGCGCGCCGCCGCGCCCGGCGCCAAATTCTGCACGAAGATATCGGCGCGCGAGACCAGGCGATGGAGAAAGGCGGCATCGTCGGGTTGCTTAAAATCGAGCACCACCGATTGCTTGCCGCGATTGAGCCAGACAAACCACGAGCATTCGCCGTGTACATGATGATCATAGGCGCGGGCGAAATCGCCCTCGGGGCGCTCGATCTTGATTACCCGCGCGCCGGCATCGGCGAGACGCATGGTGGCAAAGGGCGCCGCCACCGCCTGTTCGACCGAGACGACAAGCACATCCTTGAGGCGGGCGGCCATGGCTGAAATTTAGTAGGAGCGCGGCATGCCGAGCACATGCTGGCCGAGATAGGCGAGGATCATGTTGGTCGAGATCGGCGCGGTGCGGTAGAGGCGGGTTTCACGGAATTTGCGCTCGACGTCATATTCCTCGGCGAAACCGAAGCCGCCGAAGGTCTGCATACAGACATCCGCCGCCTCCCACGAGGCCTCCGAGGCGAGCAGTTTGGCCATGTTGGCCTCGGCCCCGCAGCTTATGCCAGCGTCGAACATGGCGGCGGCCTTGCGTGTCATCAAGTCGGCGGCCTGGGCGTTGGCATAGGCCTTAGCGATGGGAAACTGAATGCCCTGATTGGCGCCGATCGGGCGCTCGAACACGACACGCTCGGAAGCATAGGCGCTGGCCTTCTCGATGAACCAGCGTGCATCGCCGAGACACTCGCCGGAGATCAGAATGCGCTCGGCATTCATGCCATCGAGAATATATTTGAAGCCCCTGCCCTCCTCGCCGATCAGGCTGGAGGCGGAGATTTCGAGATTGTCGAAGAACAGCTCATTGGTCGAATGATTGACCATGGTGCGGATCGGGCGGATTTCGAGGCCGTTGCCGACCGCCTTGTCGAGCTCAACGAGAAAGACCGAAAGACCATCCGAACGCTTCTTGCATTCTTCCTTGGGCGTGGTGCGGGCGAGCAGCAGCAACAGATCGGATTGCAGGGCGCGCGATATCCACACCTTCTGGCCATTGATCACATAGGTGTCATTGCCCTTCCTCTCGGCCATGGTGCGGAGCTGGGTGGTGTCCGAGCCGGTGCCGGGCTCGGTGACGCCAAAGGCCTGCAGGCGCAATTCTCCGCTCGCCACCTTGGGCAGGTATTTTTGCTTCTGCTCGGCCGAGCCGTGCCGGAGCACGGTGCCCATAGTGTACATCTGCGCGTGACTGGCGCCGCCATTGCAGCCCGAGGCATGGATCTCTTCCAAAATGGCCGCCCCAGCGCCGACGCCGAGACCGCTGCCGCCATATTCCTCCGGGATCATCGCGGCGAGGAAGCCCGACTCAGTCAATTCCTGCACGAATTCGGACGGATATTCGCGCTCGCGGTCCTTGGCGCGCCAATATTCGCCGGGATAGTTGGCACAGAGCGCGCGCACCGGCTCGCGCAGCTCTTCGTAATTGTGGCTGAGATCGATCACCGCTTCTATTTTATTTGTCATCTATCGGTGACTTTCACTCGACGGTCACCGATTTTGCCAGATTGCGCGGCTGATCGACATCGGTGCCCTTGTTGACGGCAACATGATAGGCGAGGAGCTGAACCGGGATGGTGTAGAGGATGGGGGCAACGAAATCATCCACTTCCGGTAACTCAATCGAGGCGCGCGCCATGTCACCGAGCCTGGCGATGCCCTTGGCGTCGCTCAGAAACACCACCTGGGCGCCGCGTGCCACCACTTCCTGTAAATTGGAGGCGGTCTTCTCAAACAGCGCATCCGGGGGCGCGACGACGATCACCGGCACGTCTTTGTCGATGAGGGCAATGGGCCCATGCTTGAGCTCGCCGGCGGCAAAGCCCTCGGCATGGATATAGGAAATTTCCTTGAGTTTCAGCGCGCCCTCGAGCGCCACCGGATAGCCCGAGCCGCGGCCGATATAGAGCACCGTCTGGGCATGGGTGAGCGATTCGGCGAGGCCGCGGATGCGCTCGTCATGGGCGAGCACATCGGCGGCGCGCGCCGGCACTTCGGCCAGGGCGTGGCTAAGCTCGGCCTCGCGCGCTGCATCCAGCATTCCTTTGGCGCGCGCCAGGGCGAGAGAGAAGCAGGCGAGGGTCGCCAATTGGGTGGTGAACGCCTTGGTCGAGGCGACGCCGATCTCCGGCCCGGCATGGGTCGGCAGGACAATATCTGCCTCGCGCGCCATGGTGCTTTCCGGCACATTGACGACGGCAACAATCTTTTGCCCCTCGGCTTTGGCGAAGCGCAGCGCCGCCAACGTATCCGCCGTTTCGCCGGACTGCGAAATGAACAGCGCGATACCGCCATTATCCAACGGCGGCGTGCGGTAGCGAAACTCGGAAGAGACATCGATCTCGACCGGCACCCGGGCGAGGCCCTCGATCCAATAACGCGCCACCAGGCCGGCATAATAGGAGGTGCCGCAGGCAATGATGGTGACACGCGAGACGTCTTCAAGGGCAAACGGCAATTCCGGCAGGGCGATGGCGCCCGATGTCGGATTGATGTAGCTGTTGAGCGTATCGCCAATCACCGCCGGCTGCTCGTGAATTTCCTTATGCATGAAATGGCGGTAATTCTCTTTGCCGACCGCCTCGCCGTCATGCACGGTTTGGCTGATTTCGCGCTCGACGATCTGGTCTTCGGCATCGCGCACCGTGGCGCCGCCATGTTTGAGCACCACCCAATCGCCTTCCTCAAGATAGCTGACGCGGCGCGTGAAGGGGGCCAGCGCCATGGCGTCGGAGGCAAGGAACATTTCGCCCTCGCCATGCCCGACCGCGAGCGGCGCGCCGCGCCGCGCGCCAATCAGCACATCATGCTCGCCGGCGAAAATAATGCCGAGGGCAAAGGCGCCTTCGAGGCGCTTCAGGGCGCGCGCTGTCGCTTCCGCCGGCGCCATGCCCTCTTTAAGGAAGGCATGGATAAGCTGGGTGACAACTTCGGTATCGGTATCGGTGGCGAACTCGTGGCCCTCGGCCGTGAGCTCGTCGCGCAGTGTTTGGAAATTTTCGATGATGCCGTTATGCACTACGGCAACGCGCTCGGTGGCGTGCGGATGCGCGTTGCTTTCGCTCGGCACACCATGGGTTGCCCAGCGCGTATGGCCGATGCCGAGCGCGCCCGAGACCGGGCGCGCCGCGACCAAATCCTCGAGCCGCACCAGCTTGCCCTCGGCGCGGCGCAAATCGAAACCGCCATTGACCAAAGTTGCAAGACCGGCCGAATCATAGCCGCGATATTCGAGCCGCCTCAGGCCTTCGATGATCCGGGGCGCGGCATCGTCCTTGCCGATAATGCCAACTATTCCACACACGCTGCTTCGTTATCCTTTCGCTTGCCCGCTCTTCTTCTTTTCCCGCCGTCTGGCGGCAGCACCGGCACGCTCGCTCTGTTCGCCGCGCGCCACGGCAATCGCATCCGCCGTGACATCCTCGGTGATGACGCTGCCCGCCGCCACCACCGCGCCGTCGCCGATCACCACCGGCGCCACCAGGGCCGAGTTGGAGCCGATGAACGCGCCGGCGCCGATATCGCTCAGCGATTTTGCGAAACCGTCATAATTGCAGGTGATCGTGCCGGCACCGATATTGGCGCCAGCGCCGACGCGCGCATCGCCGATATAGCTCAAATGATTGATTTTCGCACCCTTTTCGACGCGCGCCTTCTTGACCTCGACAAAATTGCCGACCTTGGCGCCCTCGCCGATCTCGGCGCCGGGGCGAAGCCGCGCATAGGGGCCGATGATCGCGCCGGTGCCGACAGTTGCGCCCTCAAGGTGGCAGAAGGCGAGAATCTCCACCCCATCGGCAACGCGCACACCGGGGCCAAAGACGGTATTGGGGCCGACGGTGACATCGGCGCCGAGCACCGTATCGGGGCTCAGCCAGGTGGTGGCGGGATCGATCAGGGTGGCGCCGTTTTGCATCCCGGCGCGGCGTAAACGCCCCTGCAACGCCGCTTCGGCTTCGGCCAATTGGACGCGGTCATTGATGCCCATAACTTCTTCTTCCGAGGCCATGGCATGGACGCAATCGAGGCCGCGCGCGCGCGCGCCGGCGACGATATCGGTGAGATAATATTCGCCCTTGGCGTTGTCATCGCCGAGCGCATCCAACAGCGCAAACAGCTCCGCGCCATCGACCGCCATGATGCCGGAATTGCACAGATTGATATCCGCCGTGGCGGCATCGGCATCGAGACGCTCGACGATGCGCTCGAGCTTGCCGTCGGCGCCGAGCACGAGGCGGCCATA
>JABIXB010000201.1 GCA_018666805.1 Rhodospirillaceae bacterium
AGAGCCAGCCGGAGAAAACATGATGCCGTCCGGACCGATTGAATTGTCGCGCAATCAGGCGTTTATCAATGGGGTGTGGTGCGGCGCGGACGATGGCGCCAGTTTCGCCGTTTTGAATCCGGCGACGGGCGAGCAATTGGCCGCGCTCCTGACCCTCGAACAAGGCAAGCCGCTCGCCGAATCGCGCGTCGAGATCGCCTATGCCGCGTCGTTCCTGGAATGGTATGGCGAGGAAGGCAAGCGGGTTTACGGCGATGTCATTCCGCCGCACCGCGCCGATAACCGCATCGTGGTGAGCAAACAACCGGTTGGGGTTTGCGCCGGCATCACGCCGTGGAATTTCCCCTCCGCCATGGTGACGCGCAAGGCCGCTCCCGCCTTGGGGGCGGGCTGCACCATGGTATTGAAGCCGGCCGAGCAAACGCCGCTCTCGGCACTGGCGATCGCGGCACTGGGTGAGGCGGCGGGCCTGCCGCCCGGCGTGCTCTCTATTGTGACGACGGATGCCGCCGGCGCGCCCGCAATCGGCGCCGAGCTCACCAGCAACCCCACGGTGCGCAAGCTCGGCTTCACCGGCTCGACCGTGGTCGGCAAATTGCTGATGGCGCAGTGCGCGGCGAATGTTCAGAAAGTGACGCTCGAGCTCGGCGGCAACGCGCCGTTCATTGTTATGGACGATGCCGATCTCGATGCCGCCATTGCCGGCGCACTTGTGTGCAAATACCGCAATACCGGACAAACCTGCATCTCGGCCAACCGCATCATGGTGCAGGACGGCGTTTTCGATGCCTTTGTCGAGCGTTTCACCGCCGGCGCTAAAGCGCTGACGGTCGGTCTCGGCACCGAAACCGCATCAATGCTGGGGCCGCTGATTGACGATCAGGGTTTGGATAAGGTCGAGGCGCATGTCGCCGATGCAATTGCCAAGGGCGCAACCCTACACACCGGCGGCGCGCGCCATGCGCTTGGGCAAACCTTCTATCAGCCGACCGTGCTCACCGGCATCGCGCCGGAGATGGCGATTTGCAACGAAGAGACGATCGGCCCAGTCGCCGGCATCATGCACTTCAATAACGAAGAAGAAGTGCTGCGCATGGCAAACGATACGCCCTACGGCCTTGTCGCTTATTTTTATTCACGCGATGTCGGGCGCATTTGGCGTCTCTCGGAAGGCCTCGAATACGGCATGATCGGCATCAACACCGGCATGATCTCGACCGAAGTGGCACCGTTTGGCGGCATCAAGGAATCGGGTATCGGGCGCTACGGCTCACACCAGGGCATCGATGAATATCTCGAGGCGAAATATATGTGCATGGGCGGCATCGACGCCTGATCTTTTGCTTCAATCAGGTTTGGGTACGTCCCAATGCCTCGGCGAGGAAGTCGAAGACGCGGCGTACGCGGCGGCTGGTTTTCAGTTCGGAATGGGCGGTCAGCCAGATCGGCAGGCTTGGCAATGCGGTGTCGAGCGCAAGGCGGGTGACGCGTGGCTCGGCGGCGCCGATCTGATCCTGATTGAAGCCGATGCCGTAGCCGGCAACGACCATGCGCCAGCACACCACCTGATTGTCCGAGCGGAATGAAAAGAAGTGCCGCCCGACATCCAGCCCGGCTTGGCGAAAACCCTGGATGATCATATCGCTGCGGTCATAGCCGACGATATCGTGGTGCTGGAAATCTTCGAAGGTTTGCGGTGCGCCGCGCCGCTCGACATAGCTATGTGCGGCGAACATGGCGAGTTTGAGATCGCCGACCTTGCGGGTAAAGATATCGGCTTGGGTCGGGCGGTACATACGGACGGCAATATCGGCTTCATGCTGCAGCAAATTTTCCGTCCGGTCGGAGGCAACCAGCTCGATTTCGATTTCCGGCTCGGCGCAGCGCAACGCGGTTAGGATATCGGGCAGAATATAGGTGGCGACGATCTCGCTGGCGGTGATGCGAATCGTGCCGGCGATCGCTTCCGAGCGGCCTTCGGCGCTGAGCGAGAGCCGGCCGGCGGCTTCGGCCATGCGCTCCGCATGTTCGAGCAGGTCGGTGCCGGTGGCGGTCAGCTCAAGGCCTTGTCCGGTGCGTTCGAACAGGCGCACGCCAAGCTCCGCCTCGAGCGCGCCAATATGGCGGCCCATGGTCGGTTGGCTGCCGCCAAGGCTACGCGCCGCGCCGGAAAGCGAGCCCGCATCGGCGACGGCGATAAAACTTTGCAGCAAATTCCAGTCGAAGCCTGTGTTCATATAGCTATTCATATATGAATATCTGATAGCCAGTTTATGATAATTTCAATCCAAATACGAATAGTTATATTTAATCCAACATTTATTGAACTTAAGGGGAGCATGAAATGTTGGGTAATGTCTTGATTTTAGGCGCTAAAGGGCGTTTTGGCCGGGCCGCCGCCGATGCATTTTCAAGCGCCGGCTGGCAGGTGCGGTGTTTCGCCCGCACATGGAACGGCGCGGTGAATGGCGCGGTGACTGGCGCGGTGGAACCGGCCGGGGTGGAACGCATCAGTGGTGACGCATTCGATGCCAATGTGCTGGCCGCTGCCGCCGAGGGCTGTGACGTGATCGTCAACGCTCTCAACCCGCCCTATCACCGCTGGCGGCGCGATTTGCC
>JABIXB010000202.1 GCA_018666805.1 Rhodospirillaceae bacterium
AAACAGCGTGAACTGGAGCGTGCCGCCGCCGGTTTGCAGCCGCGCGCGCTTGAGCTGCAAATCAAGCAGGGCGTCAGGCAGGTTGGCGAAGCGGGCGAGCGTTTGGCGCGTGCCATGCAAAAGCGCCTCGGTGAGGAAGAAGAGAAAAAGGAAAACCTCTGGCGCCTCTTGAACGGCTTCTCCTATGAGCGCGTATTGGAGCGCGGTTTTGTTTTGGTGCGCGATGCAAAAGCGCGGCCTCTGACCTCCGCCAGCGCGCTTAAATCCGGCATGGAATTAACTCTCAATTTCCATGACGGTGAAGCCACGGCGGTCTCGACCGGTAAGAAAGGCGGCGGCAAAACAGCGGCACCCGACAAAGGGAGCGGAGAGCAAGGCTCGCTGCTGTGATGCGGTTTATTCTCGCATTTGCGTTCGCCCTGCTGATTTTTGTTCCGCCCCTCGGCGCCGAGGAAATTCGTCTCGACGGTGAGTTCATTCAAGGCGGGCTGGTGCGCGGTGTGGTGCCGCCGGGCACAGTGGTCACGCTCGATGGGCGCGCTGTACGAATTTCATCTGAAGGCCATTTCGTCTTCGGCTTTGGCCGCGATGCACCGCCGGCGGCTGAACTCGTGCTGATCCAACCCGGCGGCGAGCCGGAGACGCGGATTCTCAACATTCTGTCGCGCCAATACGACATTCAGCGCATTGAGGGCCTGCCCAAGAAAATGGTCACGCCGCCGCCCGAGACTTTGGACCGTATCCGCGCCGAGGGTGCCAAGGTGCGCGGCGCGCGCGCCTTCGATAGTGCGGAGACTCATTTTGTTGCGCCGTTTGTGTGGCCGGCGCGCGGGCGGATATCGGGCGTCTATGGCAGCCAGCGGATTTTGAACGGCGAGCCGCGCCAGCCGCATTTTGGCGTCGATGTCGCGGCGCCGACCGGCACGCCGGTGCGCGCCCCGGCCGGCGGCGAGATTCGCCTGGCCGAGCCCGACCTCTATTACTCCGGCGGCACCATCATTCTCGATCACGGCCACGGCCTCAGTTCATCATTTTTGCATATGAGCCGGGTCGATGTGGCGGTTGGCCAGCAGGTCGCGCAGGGCGAGGTGATCGGCGCCATCGGCGCCACCGGGCGTGTCACCGGCGCGCATCTCGATTGGCGCATGAATTGGTTCGAACAGCGCCTCGATCCGGCCTTGCTTGTCGGCGCACAGGTGCCGAAACCGAAGCCCAAGCCGGAGAATTAGCCTAGCTGTCCTTCGGCCACCTGTTGTGCAGCCACAGCCATTGGCCCGGCCGCTCGCGTATCCAGCCTTCGAGCATTTGATTGACCCGGGTCATGGCCTCGGCGATATCGCGCGCGCTATCGCCGGAGCGCGCCAGTTCAAGCTCGGGATAAATCGTCACGCGAAAGCGGCAGCCGCCGAGCCGCTCGGTGCGCACCGGCCACACCGGCAAGTCATATTTGAAAGCAAGCTGGGCCAGGGCAGGTGCGGTCATGGCGTCGCGCCCGAAAAACGGCACGGCGATGCCGTCATTCATTTTTTGATCGACCAGCATGGCGGTATAGCCACCTTTTTTGATCTGGCGCACCATCTCGCGCGCACCGGTTGCGCCCTTGGCAATGGCATTCTGGGTAATGCCTTCACCACGCGCGCGGCAAATCAGGCGATCGACATAGGGGTTGTTGGGCGCGCGGTAGACGAAGGCGATGGGGATGCCGAACTGGATCAGCGGCAGGCCGGAGGTTTCCCAATTGCCGATATGGCCGGTAAAGAGCAGAGCGCCGCCCGGCAGGTTTTTTACCGCTTCGAGATGCTCCTTGCCGACAACTTCGATGCGCCCACCGGGGGCGTAAGCGCGGAATTTTCTCAGATGGGGATATTCGCCGACAACCCGGCCAAGGTTACGCCACATTTCGCCGAGGGTGCGTTTGACTTCGGCAGCGGACAGCTCCGGCATGGCGCGCGTTAGATTTTTATGGGCGCGGGCATGCACCGGCAGCAATGGCCCGAGCGCGCCCGCCACCGTGCCTCCAACAAAGGAGGCGAGCGGCAGCGGCATCAGCCGAAACAGTGCAAACAAGGCGCTGACGGCGGCGCCTTCGAACGCATAGCGCAGGCGCTTAATCATGTGCCGCCGTGATCTTTGCCAGCGCCGGCGCCACAATCCCGCGCACCGCCTCGGGATCCTGCCATTCGAGCGTGACGGCGACGGGCTGGACCATCGGCTTCGCTTCCTCGGGCAGGCGCACCCAGTCTTTTTCCGTGGTTACGGCGATCGCTCCCTTGGCGCCGGCATTCTCGACCAGATTCATGATTTCATCGGGCGAGTAGCGGTGGTGATCGGAAAACGGTATGCGCCCGATCACCTCGCAGCCGATCGCTTCCACGGTGCGGAAAAACTTGGCCGGCCGGCCGATGCCGGCAAAGGCAACGACGGCGCGCCCGCGCAATTTGTGGGCCTGCAGGGCCGGCGCAATTTCCGCCCGTAACAGCGGCACATCATAGCGCTTTAGTTGGTCGCAAACGCCGGCTTCGTCCGGCCCAACGAGAACCACCGCGTCGGCCCGCGCCAGGCCGCGCCCAATTGGCTCGCGCAACGGCCCGGCAGGGATGCGCCGGCCATTGCCGAAACCGAAGCCGCCATCGATGACGATCAGCGAGATGTCCTTCACCAACGACGGATTCTGCAAGCCATCGTCCATGACAATGATGTTGGTGCCATCGGCAATCGCCGCCTTGGCCCCGGCCGGCCGGTTGTGCGCCAGCCAGGTCGGTGCGCGCCGTGCCAGGAGCAGCGCCTCGTCGCCGACTTGCCGCGCATTGTGCTTCTTTGGATCGATGCGCAAGGGGCCGCTTTTCGAGCCGCCATAGCCGCGCGTGAGGAAATGCGGCGCCGCGCCCCATTCGCCGAGCAGCTTGGCCAGGGCGAGCGCGGTTGGCGTCTTGCCGGCGCCGCCGGCGATCAGATTGCCGATGCATATCACAGGCACTTGCACCCGCTTGGGCGTGATCGTCGCGCGCTGAATTTGTCCGGCCAAGCCGTAAGCCCAGGCGACGGGTTCGAGCAAGTTGGCTTGCACGCCGCCTTTACCGGGGCTCCAGAATTCAGGTGTGCGCATGGGCCGGCTTTTCCGCTGGGCCGAGCAGGCGCAGGATCTCCGCCAACGCCCTGTCACTGGCGCCGCCGAGCAAGCGGGCACTGGCGAGTGCCGCTGCCGCCTGTTGTTGGCGCAGCTCGGGATTGTTCAGCAACGGCCGCAAGGCGGCGGCCAGCGCGTCGGCCCCGGCAATGCGCGTGAGTGCGCCGGCGCTTTCCAGTGCCGCGCAGGCATCGTCGAAATTGCGCATGTCCGGCCCGGCCAGCAGGGCGTTCTCCAACAGCGCCGGTTCAACCGGATTGTGCCCGCCATGGTCCGCCAGCGATCCGGCGACAAAGACCGTCTCCACCGTCCGGTACAGCAGGCCCATCTCCCCCAGGGTATCGGCGATATAGATCTCCGTATCCGCCGCGATGTGATCGCCTTGGCTGCGGATGGCCGGCGTGATGCCGCGCGTGCGTAGCATGTCGGCAATTTCCGCCGTGCGTTCGGGGTGGCGCGGGGCAATGAGGGTGAGCAGGCCGGGGATATTGCCGGCGAGCGCGCCATGCGCCTGGACGGCGGCGGCCTCGTCACCGGGATGGGTGCTGGCCGCCAGCCAATGGGGCCGCGCGCCGAGGTCGTGGCTGAGGCGCTGCAGCGCCGTATCATCCACCGGCAGCGGCGGCGCGTCATATTTGATGTTGCCGCCGAGGCTGGCGCAGGTGGCGCCGAGCGCTTGCAGGCGTTTGCCGTCCGCCTCGCTCTGGGCGAGAACGGCGCTGAAGGCGCCTAGCACAGGCGCGATCAGGCGCGGCATGGAACGCCAGCGCTTGGCCGAGCGCTTCGACATGCGGGCATTGACCATGACCATGGGAATTTTGCGCGCCGCCGTGCCGAGCACCAGATTGGGCCAGAGCTCCGATTCGATCCAGATCGCCACATCGGGGCGCCAATGGTCGAGAAAGCGCCGCACCGCGGCGGGGCGGTCAATCGGCACATATTGGTGCATCATGCCGGTGCCGAGGCGCTTGGCCAAAATACTCGCCGAGGTAACGGTGCCGGAAGTAATCAGCACATTGAGGCCCTCAGCCACCAGCCGCTCGGCCAGGGGCAACACGGCGAGCGCTTCGCCGACGCTCGCGGCATGGGCCCAGGCAAGCCGCCCGTCGGGCCGCGCCTCTCCGGCATAACCGAGCCGTTCCCTAAAACGTGTGCTGTCTTCCTTGCCCTGTTTGCGGCGGCGGGCGAGCCAGATATCGATCGCCGGCGCGGCGAGCCGGCTGAAGCCGCGATAGAGCGCAGGCGTGGCGAGGGCACCGATCATGCGGCGCTCGCTTCGGCCGGCGTGACCGGCACCACGCCGACGCGCCGGTCGGCTTCCTCGGTAAGGGCATTCAGGCTGTCTTCCAATTCCAGGCGCGCGCGCTCAAGCGCTTCTTCGTCGGCATCGCGGTCAACATAGATCGGCGCGCCCCAGAGATAGACGCCACGGCTAAACGGTAGCGCGATGACAAAACGGTCCCAACTGGAAGCGAGCTTGCGGCGCGAGACGGCATAGGTCGCTGGCACAATCGGTGCGCCGGAGAGACGGGCGAGGAGCACAATACCGGCCTGAGCCCGCATGCGCGGTCCGCGCGGACCGTCCGGCGTGATGGCAACATTGTGGCCGCTCTTTATCGTCTTGAGCATTTTCCTGAGCGCCTTGGAGCCGCCGCGCGTAGTCGAGCCGCGAACGGTGGTGACGCCGAAATGATGCACCGTGCGGGCGATCATCTCACCATCGCGGTGCTGCGAAATCATGACGCTGAGCGGCGCGCGGCGATCCCAACCGGTCGGCGCCATGAGCAGGCGGCCATGCCAGAAGGCGGCGATATAGGGCTCGCCTTTGCTGGTTAGCTGGAGCGCCGGTTCGCGCCCCTCCTCGCGCCAGCGTCCGGTGACATAGACCAGGCGGATATAATTTGCCGCAACCCAACAGAGCAGGCTCTGAAATGCCGAAGAGCGCGTGAGACGCTTCAGCGGGCGCATGGTCAGTCGTCCGCGTTGTCGGCGCTTGCGGCGCTCGCGTCACCCATCTCGCTCGCCGGCACAAGCTCGAGTGCGTAGAGCCGGGCATAGGCGCCGTCTTTGGCCATCAAGGATTGGTGCGAACCCGATTCGGCGACGCGCCCGTCCTTGATGAAATAGATAATGTCGGCTTCCTGTACCGTGGTCAGCCGGTGGGCAATGACCAATGTCGTGCGGTCCTGCATGAGGTGGCGCAAGCTGTGTTGAATTTGCCGCTCGGTTTCGGGGTCGAGCGCCGAGGTTGCTTCATCCAAGAGCAATATCGGCGCGTCCTTCAGCATGGCGCGGGCGATCGAGAGGCGCTGGCGCTGGCCGCCGGAGAGCCTGGCGCCATGCTCGCCGATCAGCGTGTCATAGCCGTCCGGCAACTCTGTGATAAAAGCGTGTGCATCGGCGCCCTCGGCGGCGGCGATGATTTCCGCCTCGCTCGCACCCCGGCGGCCATAAGCGATATTGGCGCGCACGCTGTCATCGAACAGCACCGTCTCCTGGCTGACCAGGCCAATGGCATTACGCAGCGATGTGATATCGACGCTGCGCACATCGGTGCCGTCGATGGTCACCTGGCCGCTATCGGCATCATAAAAGCGTGGCAGCATATTGAGGATGGTCGATTTGCCCGCGCCCGACGGGCCGACCAGCGCCACCGTGTTTCCGGCCGGTACATTGAGCGAAACGCCGTCCAGTGCCGCCGTGCCGGTGTCGTAGCTGAATGAGACATCGTCAAAGGTGATTTCGCCGCCATTTACGGCGAGGGCCGGTGCGCCGGGCTCTGAGACGATGCGCGGCTCGGTATCGAGAATGCCAAATACCCGCTGCGTCGCGGCAAGGCCCTCCTGCAAATTAGCGTTTAGGTTGGCCAAGGCCTTGAGCGGCCGATAGGCCATCAGCATGGCTGCGATAAAGGCGAAGAATTCGCCCGTTGTCAGCTCATTGTCGATAATTTGTGAGCCGCCATAAAAAATTACCGCAGCGATAAACACACCGCCCAGAGTTTCCATAATAGGCGAAGCGGCGGCGCGCGTTCGCAACGCCTTGTAGATCAGCCTGAAGACGCTTTCGATCAGGCCTTCGGTGCGCTCGGCTTCGAAGGCCTCCATGTTATAGGCCTTAATGTGACGCACGCCCTGAAAGGCCTCGTGGAGCCGTGCGGTAAAGCGGCCAAGCTCATCCAGTGCCGAAGTCGAGACCTTGCGCAGACGCCGGCCGATGCGAACGATCGGAAAAATGGCAATTGGAAAGACGACAAAAGCCAACAGCGCCAGCTTCCAATCCATCCAAAACATCACACCGACGAGGAAAACGAGCGAAAGTGAATCCTTGATCAGGCCGGTCAAGGTATTGGCCACGGCATTGCGCATCAGATTGATATCGTTGGTCATGCGCGAGACCAATTTGCCGGTCGCGGTGTTATGAAAAAAGGCGAGATCGAAGCGGATCACATGGCCGAATAGCTTGGTTTGTAAGTCAGCGATGATGCGCTGGCCGACAAAGGCCATCAGCACCGTCTGGCCATAGGTCGCGGCGCCTTTCACCAGGGTCACGACAACCACCAGGATCGTCACCAGGACCAGCATATCGCGGTCTTGTTTGTCGAATACGTCGTCGAGGATGGGCTGCATAAGACGCGCCAGTGCCGCGTCGCCGCCGGCGGCGATAACCATGAAGAAAACAGCCAACAGCATACGCCGCCAATAGGGGCGCACATACTCGCGCACCAGACGCACGAGCAGGGTGCGCGAGCTCTCGGCACGCGGTTGGGAATTCTCGTCGGTCAACGGTTTCTCAGCATTCAGCGGATTTCAATCCTAAGCGCTTGAATCTGATCGAGATTTATATCACGACAGAAGGAATACGGACAATCGCCGGGGCGGTTATTAATTTAGCCGGGGTCATTTCTCCGCCCACTCGCTCAGCTCATCCATTAGCGCTTGATGCAGGTGGCCGTTGCTCGCCAGGCAGGTCGGGTGCATCGGGCGCTCGAGATTGAAGGTGAACGGCTTGCCGGCGATGCTGGTGATGGTGCCGCCGGCCTCGGCGACGAGCAGGCAGCCGGCGCAAATATCCCAGTCGGCCTTGGGCCAGGCGCTGGCGGCGGCATCGAAGCGCCCGGCGGCGACCAGGGCGAGCTTATAGGCGATTGAGCTCATGGCGTGGACATTGTCGGCCTCGAAGCGTTCCGGCCAGCCGGCCTCGCGGTGTTCGGAGCGGCTGGCGAGAATGTGCAGTCCGGCCTTCTCGGATCGGTCTGTAACCGAGATTTGGGCGCCGTTAAGATAGGCGCCGGTGCCCTTTACCGCCTCGAACATTTCATCCTTCGCCGGATTGAAGACGGCGCCCAACACGGCGCTGCCATCCTCGATCAGGGCGACGGAGACAGCGAATTCCGGAATGCCGTTGAGATAGCTGTTGGTGCCGTCGATCGGATCGACCACCCAGGTGCGGCGGCAACTGAGACGTTGCGCGCTATCCTCCGATTCCTCGGAGAGCCAGCCATAATCCGGCCGCGCTCCCGTTAACGCATCGCGCAACACCGTATTGGTCTCGATATCGGCCTCGCAGACCGGGTGGTATTTACTCTTGCGCCACACTTTCTGATCTTTTTGAAAGCGTTTTTGGGCGCAGGCGCCGGCTTCGCGCATGGCGCTGAGCAGCAATTCATGGTCGCCGCCGCCTCTTTCGATCTCGGTCATTATTGCTGGCCGGCGACCGTCATGCCGTCGATGCGCAGCGTCGGCGCATCGACGCCGTAGCGCAAGGTGAGGTCATTGGCCGGCGTGAGGTGCAAGAACATCTCTTTCAAATTACCGGCCACGGTGAGCTCGCTCACCGGCCAGGCGATTTCGCCCTTGTCGATCCAGAATCCGGCGGCGCCGCGGCTGTAATCGCCGGTCACGCCATTGACGCCCATGCCGATCAGCTCGGTCACATAGAGGCCGCTCTCGATATCGGCGATCAGTTGCTGCGGGCTTATCTCGCCGGGTTCGAGATAGAAGTTTGACGGTGACGGTGTCGGCGGCCCGCCGGTGCCACGTGCCGCATGGCCGGTGGTGGTCAGTTCGAGTTGCCGCGCCGCGCGCGAATCGAGCAGCCAGGTGGTGAGTACGCCGTCTTTAATGATCTCGCGCCGGGATGTGACTGCGCCCTCGCCGTCGAACGGTCGCGAACGCAAACCGCGCTTGCGGTGCGGGTCGTCGATCACATTGAGACCGGGCGCGAAGACCGATTGGCCGAGGCGGTCTTTCAGGAAGCTCGTGCCGCGCGCCACCGAGGCGCCGGAAATGGCGCCGGCGAGATGGCGGATAATGCCGCCCGAGACACGCGGGTCATAGACCACCGGCACCGGGCCGGATTCGGCTTTCTTCGGGTTGAGCCGGCGCACCGCACCTTCGCCGGCGTTTTTGCCGATTTCCTCCGGGCTGCCGAGGTCTTCCTCGAAACAGGCGGAGGACCAGTCGTAATCGCGCTCCATGCCGGTGTCCTCGCCGGCGAGGACGGAGACGCTGAAGGAAAAGTTCGATGTCGCATAGCTGCCGGAAAAGCCACTGCTCGTCGCCAGCGCTTTCATGCTACGGCCCCAGCCGGCATCGCCGCCCTCTGAGTTGGTGACGCCGGGCACGGCGCGCGCCGCTTCCTCGGCCCGTT
>JABIXB010000203.1 GCA_018666805.1 Rhodospirillaceae bacterium
GCGAGGCAGAAGCCGCAATGGACGCATTTGCGCAACACGCGCTCCGCTTCGGCGATTTCCGGCTTGGCCAGTTGGGTGATATCGAATTGCGTCTGCATGGCTTATCACCGCTCCTTGGTATTAAACGCCCGGATACATGCGGCCGGAATTGAGCACGCCCGCCGGGTCGAAGCTTTCCTTGAGGCGCTTGGTCAGGGCGGCCACCGCCGGCGCCTGCGGCATAAACACGGCAACGGCGGCGCGCACATCGGCGGGCGCGCGCAGAAGCGTGGCGTGGCCGCCATGCGCGGCAACGGCAGCGTGGACGGAATCCGCGCTGGCATCCTCGCCTGCCGCGAGCGCCAGCCACACCAGGCCGCCGGCCCAATCGTAATAGGCTTCGGCGATCAAGGATTGGCCGAGCGCCGCAACCAGCTTTGCGCCCTCGGCCGGCGGCAGGGATATGCGCCACAGCGCACGCGCATCGCCGGCGAAGGGTGCGGCGTCGCGGATTTCCTGCCAAAACTGGCGCGAATACATGCGGTGCAATTCCTCACCGTCACCGAGCGGAGCAAACATGTTACGCAAATCGCGGCAACGCGCCTCGACCGAGGGGCCGATGCCCTCGACACGGAGCGCCGTGACCGCAGTGCCGGCCTCATTGACATAAGGCACGGCGGAACGCGCGGCGAGCGCCGCCGGCAGATGGGCCGCGGCGGATACATCATGCGCGCTCGCCAGGGCCTCGCCCATGGCGGCGACGGCGCGCGCGTCGTCAAGGCCCATGATGAGGACGGTGCGCGTAAGCTCCGGCGCCGGCAGGACCTTCAGCGATACTTCATGCATGGCGGCGAGCGTGCCCCACGAACCGGTAAGCAATTTGCAGAGGTCATAACCGGTGACGTTCTTGACCACTTTGCCACCGGCCTTGAAATCTTCCGCCCGGCCGCTCACGGCGTGAAAACCGAGCAGATGATCGCGCGCCGCCCCGGCCTTGATACGGCGCGGGCCGGACAAATTACACGCCAGCACGCCGCCTAAAGTCGCTTCCGCCTTGCTGCCGAGGAGTGCGCTGTAATCGGCCGGCTCGAAGGCCAGCATTTGGTTTTTATCGCTAAGCGCCGCTTCGATTTCGGCGAGCGGCGTGGCGGCACCGGCGGTCAATTGCAATTCCTCCGGCTGGTACTCCGTGATGCCGGAAAAAGCGGAAAGATCGAGCGTCATTTCCGCCTGCACGGGACGACCGAGGGCGCGTTTGCTGCCGCCGCCGACCAGTTCCAGCGGATGGGTGCCGGAGACCGCCCATTCGACCGCCTGAACCAGCTCATCGACCGTGCCGGGTTTGAGTGTTTGTGCCATCAAAAACGCGGCAGGTCGGGGAACGGCATCTCGCCACCATGCACATGCATACGGCCGAGCTCGGCGCAGCGATGCAGGGTTGGGAACACCTTGCCCGGATTGAGCAATTGCCCGGCATCAAAGGCGCATTTGACGCGCTGCTGCTGTTTGAGATCGGTCTCGCTGAACATCTCGCCCATGAGATCGCGTTTTTCGACGCCGACGCCGTGCTCGCCGGTCAACACCCCGCCGACCGCGACACAGAGCTTGAGAATTTCGCCGCCCATCTTCTCGGTGCGTTCCAATTCGCCCGGTATGTTGGCGTCGAACAATATCAGCGGATGCAGATTGCCGTCACCGGCGTGAAAGACATTGGCGACCTTGAGATCATATTCCTCCGATAATTCGGAAATCCGGTTGAGCACTTCGGAAAGCCGGCCACGCGGGATGGTGCCGTCCATGACGTAATAGTCGGGCGCGATGCGCCCCGCCGCCGGAAATGCGGATTTCCGCCCGAGCCAGAAGCGCTGGCGCTCCGCCTCGTCCTCGCTCACGCGCGACGAGGTAGCGCCGCATGTGGCGGCGATATCGCCGACGCGGCGCGCCAATTCCTCGACCTCGACTTCCGGCCCGTCGAGCTCGCAAATCAGAATCGCCTCGGCGTCGAGCGGATAGCCGGCATGGCAGAATTCCTCGACCGCATGGATCGCCGGCCTGTCCATCAGCTCCAGACCGGCCGGGATGATGCCGGCGGCGATGATACCGGCAACGCACCGTCCGGCATCGTCATTGCTGGCGAAGCCCATCAGGAGCGCGCGCGCATTGGGCGGCTTGGGCAGGATGCGCACGGTCACTTCGGTGATGACGCCGAGCATGCCTTCCGAGCCGGTAATCAGGCCGAGGAAGTCATAGCCGTCGCTATCGAATTGCTTGCCGCCGACGCGGATCACCTCGCCATCCATCAGCACCATTTCGACGCCGAGCAGATTGTTGGTGGTGAGGCCATATTTAAGGCTGTGCACGCCACCCGAATTCTCCGCCACATTGCCGCCGATCGAGCAGGCGATCTGGCTTGAAGGGTCGGGTGCATAGTAAAAGCCAGCGCTGTCCATAGCCTGGCTAATGGCCAGATTGGCGACGCCCGGCTGCACCACCGCCGAGCGGTTGGCATAATCGATCTCAAAAATACGGTTGAAACGGCCAAGCCCAAGCGTCACCCCGTCGGCGAGCGGCAAGGCGCCGCCGGAAAGGCCGGTGCCGGCGCCGCGCGGCACCACTTTGACATCATGTTTGGCGCAATAGGCGAGCACGCGCGAGACTTCTTGCGTATCGCCGGGGAGAACAACCAGCATCGGGGTCTGGCGGTAGGCGCTCAGGCCATCGCTCTCGAAGGCTTTGAGTGATGCATCATCGGCCATGACATGCGCCTCGCCGACAATCGCGCCCAGGCCGGCGGCGATATCAGCGCGCTGGCTGAGGGTGGTCTCGTTGGGCGGCGGCATTTGCATGGCGGGCGGACACTACTGGCTGGATACGGATTCTCGGCAGTGTACGAATTCCGCCATTCGTCGGGCAATAGCCGAGTGTATGGCGGGCTGGAAATTATCTATGATCGGAAATAAACCCGGGCGCGGTCAGCGCCGGGTGAGCGCGCTTAACCCTGGCGCACCTTGAAGCGCGGGTTGGTCTTATTAATGACGTAGACGCGGCCCTTGCGGCGAACGATGCGGCAATCCTTGTGGCGCTTTTTCGCGGCGCGGAGCGAGTTGATCACTTTCATAGTTCAGGCTTTCTTCGGGCGTGTTGATTAGCGCGCGCAACATAGGCGGGCGGCGTAGAGCTGTCAATGTTGGCGAAAATTGCCGCTATTTCAGCGACGGATCGAATTTCCGGCCATAAATGCGGAAGGCCGCCACATCACCGCTTTCCAGCACTTTTACCCGGTTGGCCCACATCTCAACCTCGGCCAGGATGGCCGGGTTCCAGCCACGCGGCTTTTTTACTTTGGGATCCAGTTCGCTGGTGAAAGCGCCAAGGCCGCGTAAAATCTGGCCACGGAGGGCCGGCGTTATGTCTTCGGTGATTCTGACTTCAAACCCGAGGTCGGCGATAAAAGAGCGCGTTTGTTCGAGCGACCATAAATTCGGCCGGATCGGCTCTTGCTCCACCCATTCGTCGATCGTCCCGCCCGTGGCCTCGGGCTTGGTGGCCAGATAGTCGGTGATGAGCAATTGGCCATCGACGCGCAGGCAATTGTATATCGACTGAAAGACCGCTTCCTTATTGTCCATGGTGAACAACGCTTCCTTCGAGAACACAGCGTTATATCCGTTTTCCCGGAGGGGCAAATTTTCCGTTTCAAACGTCTCGACCGTCGCTTTTCTGGTCAATCCGGCAATGCGCGACAATTCCATTGCCGCATCCGACAACAGCGGCGAGACCTCGAAGCCCGAAACCCAGGCGCCGGTCTCGCCATGTAGCGCACGCGTAGTTCCGCCGAGGCCGGCGCCGATATCGACAATCATCATGCTGGAATCGAGGCCGAGCGGCTTAATCAAATCCTGAACCTGAACATCGCCGCCGGGCGACATGTATCCGGTGCCCCAGACCTTCTCCGTGACCTGCACACGCGGGTCGGACCAGGCCGCGGAATCGCGGCCCAACGTGCCGGAATCGAGGTCTTCGGAGACCTTCGGCGCTTCGACCTCGGGTTCGGGCTCAGGCTCTGCCTCGAAATAATAGCCTTGCCACCAAGCCTGTAGGCGCTTGGTTAACTGGCCTTCCTTCACCAAACCCGCTGAAAGATGGGGAATTCGCATTGCTCAACTAATACCAATACATAGCGGCGCCGATCCGATACCGGCGCGAACATATCAATAATTGTCCTGAATGCTTAATAAGGTCTAAATTTTATCCACAGGCCAATAAGGTTTGGAAAACTACTTAGTTCCGCCGATCAGGCTTGCGCCACCTCTTGGCGTTGCCCGCCGAGGCCGTCGATCTCAAGCTCCATAACATCGCCGGCGGCCAGATATTGCGGCGGTTTCATACCCATGCCAACACCCGGCGGCGTGCCGGTGGCAATGAGATCGCCCGCTTCCAGCACCATGAACTGGCTTAAATACCAGACCAGATGGGCGACGCCGAAGATCATTGTGCTGGTGTTGCCGTTCTGGCAACTCTTGCCATTGACCGAAAGCTTCATCGCCAGCGCCTGCGGATCGGCGATTTCATCGCGGCTGACCAGCCACGGACCGGTCGGACAGAAGGTTTTGGCCGATTTTCCCTTGACCCAGGTCGGCCCGCGGTTGATCTGGAAATCACGCTCGGAGACGTCATTGACGATGCAATAGCCGGCGACATGATCCATCGCCGCCGCTTCGTCGGCAACATAACTCGCTTCCTTGCCGATCACCACGCCGAGCTCGACCTCCCAATCCGACTTCTCGCTGGTGCGCGGAATGAGAACGGTATCATTGGGGCCGCAATAGGAGCTCGGCGCCTTGGTGAAGAGGATCGGCTCGCTCGGCACATCCATGCCCGCTTCGGCCGCGTGATCTGCATAATTGAGACCAATCGCCAGAATATGGCCGGGCCGCGCGATCGGGGCGCCAATGCGCTCAGCGCCGATATCGATGGCCGGAAATCCATCCGTGCCCTCTTGCAGGCGCGATTCGAGTGCCGCCATGCCGCCGGCAGCCAACCACGCGCTGTCATAATCGTTCACCACGGAGGACACATCGATCACCGAACCGTCCGCCATGCGCACCGCCGGCCGTTCCTGGCCGAGTGCGCCCACGCGCATCAACTTCATTCTACCGCTCCAATATTTTTTAATTTGATCTAGGCGCGGAAGATATCTCCGGACCTCGGCCGGCCGCAAGCTCGGATGCGGCAATATCGCTGATTACCATGAAACCGGGCGCATGAGTGATGCAGATTTCCGGCCGCGCCCGCTTGATCGCCATCTGCGGCGTCACGCCACAAGCCCAAAAAACCGGGATTTCGCCTTCGGCTATCGGTATCGCCTCACCAAAATCGGTCGCCATCAGGTCACTGACACCAATTTTCTCGGCATCGCCGATATGCAACGGCTCGCCATGCGCGCGTTCGAAACGCGCCGTGACCTGGGCGGCCCGGCGCGCATTTTCGGGCGTCATCGGCCGCATTGAGACCACCGTCGGGCCACCAAACGGCCCAGCGTGAACAGTTTCTATATTGGAGACGAACATCGGCACGCCCATACCCAATTCGATATGGCGAAGCGGGATGCCATCCTGCAGAAGCGCTTCCTCAAAACTATAGGAACAGCCAAGCACGAAACCGACAAAATCATCCTGCCACAAATCGCTTATATCGGTAACTTCACGCGCCAGTTCGCCGTGGCGATAGACACGGTAAAGCGGCACATCGGTGCGGAGGTCAAAATCCTCAGCCAAGCTGGGCAGCGCCGGATTGCCGGGCCGCGAAACCGCGAGCAACGGGCACGGCTTGGGATTGGCCTCGCAGAAGCGGTGAAAATCATTGGCGAGAGCGGCCGGCAGGATAACCAGATTGCCTTGCACACAGTTCGGCGCGGCCCCGGCCGTCTGATCGGCGAAGCTGCCGCTGCGAATTTTTGCCCTGAGCGCAACCGCTTCCTTTCGTGCTGTAACCTGCGCTTCGATTGAATCCACGCCGTCCGCCTCCTCCGTCGCTCTGTGAGCAGTTAGAATTTGCCGAATTTTAAATAGGCCTCTTTCGGGTCGACGCCGTCAAGGATGGCCTTGCGCACCAAATTCTCGGTTTGCATCATTTTTTCCACATGGCTCACGGTCTGTTCGGCCATATCTTCGGGGATGATCACCACCCCGTCGCGGTCGGCGAAGACATAATCGCCGCTACGAATGGCAACGCCGCCAATCTCAATCGCCTCGCCGTAACAGTCCGGCACCCAGACGCCGACCACATCGCGCGGCGTAGTGTAGCGATGAAAAACCGGAAAGCCCATGCGCAGAATAAACTCCGTATCGCGGCAGCCGCCATCGACGATATAGCCGCGCACGCCGCGAAATTGCAGCGTCTCGGCGGAAAGCTCGCCCATATGGGCGATGGTCGAATCATTGGGCTGGCAAAGGACAACGCTGTTCTTTGGTGCGATGGAGAGAAATTCGGTCCAGCGCAGCAAGGTCTCATGGCCATCGAGACCGGGCTCGAGATGCCCTTCGACAGTAAACACCCGCCCGGCCAGTTTGTGCGACGCTTCGAGCGGCAGGATATCGTGCGGCAGCACGCAATTGGTCCGGCCGAGCTCGCGCAAGGTGTCGTGCAGGGCGCCCGAATAGCACGCATCGAGGCGCTCGGTGAGCGGATCATTTATAAAATCAACCGCCCCGTCCACCGCCACAATGCGCCTCCTCAGATTTGAACCCGCGCCCTCAGTTGGCCCAGCTCGGGTGATAGCTGCGCGCCTCGTCGAACATGGCAACAATATTGGCCGCCGGCACGTCGCCTTGAATATTGTGTACGCTGTTTAGCACATATCCGCCGCCCCGGCCCATCAGTTCGACCATTTTTTGCACTTCGGCACGGACCTCTTCCGGCGTGCCGAGCGGCAACACACGCTGGGTGTTGATGCCGCCCCAAAACGACATGCGCCCGTCATATTTTTCCTTCAGCATCTCCGGCTCCATATTGTTGGCGCTGATCTGCACTGGATTGAGCGCATCGACGCCGACATCGATCAAATCCTCGATCATCGGCTCAACCGAGCCGCAACTGTGGTAGAGCACTTTCACATCGGCGCGCGCCTTGACCGCGCCGATCATCCTGGCATGCACCGGCTTGACCATCTCGCGGTAAATCTCGGGGTTGAACAGCGGCGCCTGCTGGGTCGCCAAATCATCGCCAAAAAAGAGGATGTCGACATTGCCGTCGCAGGCATCGAGCGCATTCTCGGCCACGCGAATCCAATGTTTGGATATGTTTTCCATCAGGCCGGTGACGAATTCCTTGCTCTTGTACAAATCCTTCAGCCAATCGCCGAAGCCACGCAGAAACTGGCATTGATGCACCAGACCGTTCGGCATGTTGAGGATGATCGCCTTGTCGCCGCTGGCGCGCAGCGCCTTGGCGCGCTCGGCCAGGCCACGGTAGTAGCCGGGATTGTCCGGGTCGGGCCAATTGCATAGCGAGAGATCTTCGTGCTTGGGTTTTTTCATGCCGAAAAAAGGCCCATCGACGAACAGAAAATGCCCGTCCTCGGCCTGCTTCCAGGTAGTGCCCCATTCGTCGATATAGCTGTGATCGTCGAGCTCCTTCTGATCGCCTTCATAGACGCCGAGCGCGAGATAACGCGTATCGACATCAAAGCGCTTCAGAATGGCGGAATCGGGCACGGCCAGGCGTTTGAGCTTAGCCAGCATGACGGTCTCGTGGTCGAGGCCAAGTTCGCGTTTGAGATCGTCATAGGCGGTGTAATAGATCGTCGTCACGATCGTGCTGCCGAAATCGATCGGGATACGGTCCGTCTCCTGAAAATTAAGCGCGGCGAGAACCCTCTCCCTTGAAGCCATGGCTGCCATGATTGATCTCCTTCCTAATTTGCCTCTGTCTTGGGTGTCACGCCGGCGGCGCGGATGCTCGGCGCCCGGTTTTTCAACACGCCCGATTGGTGGATAATATCGTTGACCAGTTCTTCCTGGCGGTAGGCCATGACATGAACGCCACGCACGCCGTCAATCTCTCTGATCTCCTGGATGAGATCGATGCACAGTTGCTTGCCCTCGCGTTTTTCATCCGCCGCGCCCTCGAGGCGCGCAATCACCGCATCGGGGATATGAACGCCCGGCACATTGGCGCGCATCCAGCGCGCCGCGCGCGAAGATGCGAGCGGGCCGACGCCGACCAGGATGAAGCAGGATTCGTGCAAACCCATATCACGCACCTCTGACATGAATGAGCGCAAGCGCGGCACGTCGAAGCAATATTGGGTTTGAATAAACTGCGCACCGGCGGCGATTTTCTTGGCCAGGCGCTCAGGGCGGTAATCGAAGGGTGGCGCGAACGGATTCGACGCGGCGCCGAGGAACAGACGCGGCGGTGTCTTGATGGCGCGCCCTGAGAGGAAGCGGCCATCGTCGCGCATGCCGCGAATGGTATCCAACAGCGAGATCGAATCGAGATCAAATACCGGCTTGGCGCCGGGTTGATCGCCGGCCTCGACGCTATCGCCGGTGAGGCAGAGGACATTGTTCACGCCCAGCGCCGCAGCGCCGAGAACATCTCCCTGGATAGCAATGCGGTTGCGGTCGCGGCAGGAAATCTGCATCACCGCCGAATAGCCCGCCGCCTTCAGAAGCGCGCAAATGCCGAGGCTCGACATGTGGCAATTGGCGCCCGACGCATCGGTCGCATTAATCGCATCGCACACTTCCGACAGCACCAGCGCGCGGCGATAGGTTTCATCCGGATCGGCGCTGTCGGGCGGATTGAGCTCAGCCGTGACGGCAAAGCGACCCGAGCGCAAAACCCGCTCCAGCCGCCCGCCCGAGACATGCCCCTCACGCGGCCGGTAGCTATCGCCAAAGCCGACGCGGTGCACACTCATCGCGCCGCATCCCCGTCGCCGGCCCGCTTGGCCAGGCTCCGCAGCCAAGCCGAGCTTCCCTTGAGGCGGTGATCGAGCGGCGCCATAAGCGTAGCTAGCCGGCCACCTCTGTGCATACGCCCGGCGCCCGCCCAGGCATCGACCCAGACGCATTTCATTTCAGCCTGGACCTCGCAATTGCCGTTCTGACGCACGCCGCCGCACGGGCCGTTGCGCAGTTGTTTGGGACAATTCATCGGACAGGTCATGCCGGTCTTCGAAAGCACGCAACGGCCGCACATGCGGCAATCGAACAGCGCCCCCTTGGACCAGGATTCAAACCAGGCGGCAGGGCGTTCCAGACGCTCAAGGCCACACAGTTTAAGCGCCGGCGCGAGCGCCAAACCCACTCTGCCGAGCGCCAGGTACAACAGCTCCAGCGGCCTTGCGTTGCGTGTCGCGATGCGTCGCATCAAATACATAAGCCCGCCCTCAGCCGCCATGCGTGCTGAGAAAGTCACGGTAATCGCCGTAGCCTGTCAGTCGCATTTCATAATTGAGGCCGAGCGTCTTGGCCGCCGCGCGGGCCTTTTCCTGGAGCTCCAAATCCTCGCGCTGGGCGAGGTAAACCAGCTTGTCGTAATGGCCGAAATAGGTGTCGCGCAATTTCGGAAAACGGTCGAGGCCAAGTCCGGCCAGGATCAACCGGTCGAAATGGCGGGCGAGAAAATCGGTCAAAAAGAACGAGCCCGGCTCGTCATCCATCAGCGCTTGGAAATTTTCCTTGCCGGCAAAAATCTCATAACAATGGGCGCCGCCAATGCCCTCAATGCCTTCTTCCACCAAGACGTCATTGAGTTTTCCACCGGTGCCGCAATCGCTGAACAGCACCAGGATATTGTCGACCGTGCCGCGCGCTTCATGAATCTTGGCGCGCACAGCTTCGGGGATTTTGTCGGGCGTGTTGTGAATATGCGCCGGCAGGCAGGTGATGCTCATATGCGACCAGTCGTGCGCGCGCATCAACGCGGTAATTTCACGCGCCAACGAGCCGCAGCAAATAAGCAGAACGGAGGGAAGCTGCGCCATATCAGGACCGCCCAATAGGCGACCTATTGAATGAAGCCGCGCGCCAGACCGACCGCCGTCGGGGCATCGACGCCATAACCATCGGCGCCGATCTTTTCAGCGAAATCGTCCGTCACAGGCGGCCCACCGACCATAATACGAACATTGAGATTGCTGTTTTCATTGGCCTTGCAGACTACGCCGACGGCTCTTTCCATCGCCGCCATCGAGGTTGTCAGCAGCGCCGACAGGGCGACGATATCGGCGTCATTCTCCTGCGCCGCATCGACGAATTTTTCCGGCTCGACATCGGTGCCGAGATCGACGACGCGGAAGCCGGCGCCTTCAAGCACCATACTGACCAAATTCTTGCCGATATCGTGCAAATCACCTTTCACGGTGCCGATCACCACCGTGCCGATCGGCTTGATGCCGCTTTCGGCCAGAATGGGGCGCAACAAATCGAGGCCGGCCTTTACCGCGTCGGCCGCCATCAGCATCTCCGGCACAAACAGCGTGCCCTCGCTGAATTGCTCGCCCACGGTATCGAGCGCGGCGACGAGCCCGTCATCGAGCATAACTTGTGGCTCGGTGCCCTTGGCCAGCTCCGCTGTCACCAGTTCCACGACTTCATCGTCGTCGTAATCCAGTACCGCTGCATAAATTTTTTCGACCGTCATCGCGCCTGCAACTCCTGATTTCAAGTTAAAGGGCTGTAACCGCCATTATCGCTGTGCAAAATATATCGGCGAACCAAACCCCAATGCTCCTACTCTGGAATGCTACAGGCCGGATATGGTTAAGACATTGATCTCAATCAATTTCAGCGCGGGCCCGCGTCGCGGTAAATTACTTGGCTTTGGGCCCGAGCGAGCGCCCCTTGACCGGTGCGGCAACGCCGAAACGGTCGCGCAGATCATCGACGGTTTTTTCAAGCGCTGCAGCACGGGCGTCATTTTCGCCGAATAAATCTGCCATAGGCGCATTGTCCTCGCTCTCCAATCCGCTCAAACCGACGCCGATCAGTCGGAAATAGCGGCCATCGGCCTCGCGTTCGAGTAGCGCCAGGGCCGCCTGAAACAATATATCCGCCGATTGCGTCGGCGCCGGCAGGGTGCGCGAGCGGGTCAGTATCTTGAAATCCGCCGTGCGCAGCTTGAGCGTCGCGGTGCGCCCAATCAGGCGGTTTTTGCGCATCCGCCGGCCAACGCGGTCGCATTGTTTCCACAATTTCGCCGTCAATTTATCGAGCGCGCGGATATCCTCATTGAACGTTGTTTCCGACGAGACGCTTTTTGCTGGCCGGCCCGGCTTGACGGTGCGCCGGTCATCGCCGCGTGAAAAGCGCGCAAGACGCGTTCCGATAGCGCCGTAGCGCCGCACCAACTCAGCCTCGGAATATTGCCGGAGCTCGCCGATGCGGTGGATATTGTCGTTTGCCAGACGCTTTTGCAGCGCGGCGCCGACGCCCCACAGCAGGCCGACCGGCTTGGTGCTGAGAAAATCCTCTGCATCGGCCTTGCCGATCACGGCAAAGCCGCGCGGCTTATCGAGGTCGGAGGCGATTTTAGCGAGAAATTTATTGTAGCTCAGGCCGACGGAGACGGTGATGCCGATCTCCGCTTCGATCTCGCGCGCCATCGCGGCCATCGTGCGCGCCGGTGAGCCGCCATGCACGCCTTCGGTGCCGCCGAGATCGAGAAACGCCTCGTCGATCGAGAGCGGCTCCACCAGCGGCGTGCGCGCGGTCATGATGTCGCGCACCTGGCGGCCGATGCGCGAATATTTTTCCATATCGGGCGGCACCACCACTGCATGCGGGCAGGCTTCGAGCGCCTTGAACATCGGCATGGCGGAGCGGATGCCGTAACGCCGTGCGATATAACAGGCGGCGGCAACAACGCCGCGCTTGCTGCCGCCGACCAGCACCGGCTTGTCGCCAAGCGCCGGATCGTCGCGTTTTTCGATGGTGGCATAGAACGCATCGCAATCGACATGGGCGATGGCGAGAGCGCCCAATTCAGTGTGACGGAGGATGCGCTCGGAACGGCAGGCCGGGCAGGACAAGCCGTCCGCGTCCGCGCTTTCCCAATCGCAATCCCGGCACAGTGCCGTGGCGGACGCCGGCATCTCACTTAGCCGGATGAATTTTTGGCCGAAGGGCACGCATTATGATGTTATTATAACAGATCGGAGCGCCGCTACGGCTCGGCCAAACGAACAATCGGCGCTCCCGGAGCATGTAATGTCGGACTTGAACCCGGTAGAAGCCCAATTCAGCGCTCTGCGCCAAAGCATGGTCGGCCAGGTCGCGTCGCACGCCAGCCTGGTTGCCGACAAGACCGGCAAGGATATGCTCGGCGCGGAGGTAATGTCGGTGCTCGGCCGCGTGCCGCGTCATGAATTCGTGCCGGTCGAGATGAAGCTTTACGCCTATCTCGATTCGCCGCTGCCGATCGGCTATGGCAAAACTATTTCACAGCCCTTTATCGTCGGCCTGATGACTGATCTGTTGGAGCTCGACGGCAGCCACAACGTGTTGGAAATCGGCACCGGCCTCGGCTATCAGGCTGCTGTTCTGGCCGAACTCGCGTGCGCGGTTTACACCGTCGAAATCGTCGAGGAGCTTGCCGAGGAGAGCAAACGGCGGCTCGGCGTGCGCGGCTATAAAAACATCCACTTCCGGGTTGGCGACGGCAATCAAGGCTGGCCTGAATTTGCCCCGTTCGACCGCATCATCGCCACCGCCGCGCCCGAACTGATGCCGGCGGCGCTGTTGGGCCAGCTCAAGCCGGGCGGGCGCATGATTATCCCCGCCGGCCTCGATGAAGAGCAACAGCTCCTCTTGGTCGAGAAAGACGATACAGGGCGCATCAATAGCCAGGAAATTCTGCCGGTGCGCTTCTCGCCGCTGACGATACCGGATTAACTTCCCCATCGATCAAATTAGCTGGGCGGCACAGCGCGTTTTGCGCTAGAACAGCGCTCAACCTGGGGAGTCGGGGTAAATTATGAGCGACAGGCGTTTAAAATTTTGGGGCTGGGGCCATGAAGATCAGACCCTGAGCGAGGCGGAGGCGCGCGCCATTGCGACCAGGGTCGGCGGCCTGACCGGCCTCGCGCCGGAAGGCTATATCGCGCCGCCCGAACTCGGCGAAATCAGCCTTGCCGCGCCGCGCCTGAAAGCGCCCGAGACACTCAGCTCGATCTGCTCGACCAGCGACTATGACCGCGCCGCGCACACCTACGGCAAATCCTATCCGGATTATATCCGCGCCTATGCGCGCGATTTTTCCGCCGCGCCCGATATGGTCACCTTCCCGGAAAGCGAACAAGATGTCACTGCCCTGCTCGACTGGGCCGACGGCGCCGATGCCGCCGTGATCCCGTTCGGCTGCGGTTCGACCGTTGTCGGCGGCATTGAGCCGGTCGTCGGCGACGGTTTCAAGGCCGTGCTCACCATCGACATGCGGCGCATGGCGAAAGTGCTCGAGATCGACCCGGTGGCGCGCGCCGCGCGCATTCAAGCCGGCGTTCTCGGACCCAATCTCGAGGCGCAATTAAAGCCCTCCGGCCTGACGCTCAGGCATTTTCCACAATCCTTTGAATTCTCCACCCTCGGCGGCTGGATCGCGACCCGCTCGGGCGGCCATTTCGCCACCCTCTACACCCATATCGATGAGCTGGTGGAGTCCATGCGCAGCGTAACCCCCTCGGGCGTGATGGAAAGCCGCCGCCTGCCGGGCTCCGGCGCCGGGCCGAGCCCGGACCGGCTGATGATCGGCTCGGAAGGCTCGCTCGGTATCATCACCGAAGCCTGGATGCGTCTCCAGCAAAAGCCAACCTTCCGCGCTTCGGCGGCGGTCAAGTTCGATAGCTTCGAAAGCGCCGCGGAAGGCATCCGCGCCGTCGCCCAGGCCGGCCTCTGGCCATCCAATTGCCGCCTCGTCGATGCCGAGGAAACCAAGCTCGCCGGCGCCGGCGACGGCAGCTTCCACATGGTCGTGCTCGGCTTTGAATCGGGCGATCATCCGATCGATGCCTGGATGGCGCGCGCACTTGAGTGCGTGCGCGACCAGGGCGGGCGGATCGATGCGGCCGGCGAGCGCGATAGCGTTGCCGATGCCTGGCGCGAGGCTTTCATCAGCGCGCCGTTTAAACGCGAAGGCCTGATCTCCTGCGGCCTTATGCATGACACCTTCGAGACCTCGATCACCTGGGACCGGCTCGCCGATTTCCACGCCAATGTGAAAGCGGCAACGCATGAAATCATCAAGCGAGCCACCGGCGCGCCCGGCCATGTCAGTTGCCGCTTCACCCACGCCTATACGGATGGCTGCGCGCCCTATTTCACCCTCCACGCCAAACCAACGCCGGGGCGCGAGATGGAACAGTGGAAAGAGATTAAAACCGCTGCCTCGGACGCGTTGATCCGCGAGGGCGGCACCATCACCCATCACCATGCGGTCGGGCGCGATCATATGCCGTGGTATGGCGCCCAGCGCCCGGAACTAATGGGCGAAGCATTGCAGGCGGTGAAAGCGCGGCTTGATCCCAAAGGCCTGCTCAACCCGGGCGTTATCGTGCCCGTACAGCGCTGAACCGACGATGCCCGCGCCCCTCGCGCTAACCATGGGCGAGCCGGCTGGCATCGGCGGCGAGATCACGCTCAAATCCTGGCTCAGCCGGGCCGAGGGCGTGCCGCCCTTCTTCGCCATCGACAATCCGGCGCGGCTCGACGCCCTGGCCAGCGCGTTGAAGCTGCCGGTGGCGCTCCAGGAAATAAGTGAGCCCGGCGAGGCCGCATCCCTGTTCGATACGGCACTGCCTGTCCTGCCGCTGGAACTTGCCGCCGAGGCGGTGCCAGGCAAGCTCGACAGTGCCAATGCCGGCGCGGTGATCGAATCCATCAAGCGCGCGGTACAGCTCACGCAAAGCGGCGCGGCCAGCGCGGTGGTGACTAACCCGATACACAAATCCGCCCTCTATGCCGCCGGCTTCGCCCATCCCGGCCACACCGAATTCCTCGCCGAGCTCGCCGGCCCGGGCTATCGGGCGGTGATGATGCTGGCCTCAGCCGAACTGCGCGTCGTGCCGGTGACGATCCACATCTCCCTCGCCGAAGTCGCGCGCACGCTGATGCCTGAGGAAATCATCCGTTGCGGCCGGGTGACGGCGCAAGCACTGGCGCGTGATTTTGGTGTTGCCAATCCGCGCCTCGCCTTCGCCGGCCTCAACCCGCATGCCGGCGAGGATGGCGCCATGGGAGCTGAGGAAATCGAGATTATCACGCCGGCGCTGGAACAACTTCGCGCCGAGGGCATCGATGCGCGCGGACCCCTTTCAGCCGATACGCTCTTTCACGCCGCGGCGCGCAAAACTTATGACGCGGCGATCTGCATGTTTCACGACCAGGCCCTGATCCCGATCAAGACCATCGATTTCGACGGCGGCGTCAACACCACTCTCGGCCTCCCCTTCGTCCGCACCTCGCCCGACCACGGCACCGCGCTCGACATCGCCGGCCAGGGCACGGCCAGCGAAACCAGCCTTATTGCGGCGCTGCGGCTAGCGGCGGAGATGGCGGCAAAGCGCGCTGTTTGGGAGGCGGGGTAACGGGAGGTGATTGATATGTGGTCGCAAAACGCATTGATCGATCCGCTGAACCTCAAATGGCCAATATTACAGGCGCCGATGGGCAATTTTACCGCGCCGGCGCTTGGCGCCGTTGCCGGCTATGCGGGCCATAAATAATAGCGAAGGAAAAGAAAGTCCAAACGGCCGAAAATTTAACCATTTGAACTGCTCGGTCTCGAAAAATTCAATGAATCAAGAACAGAGAACAGAGAATCGACAGCATATAAATATTAATTCATTTGAGGTATAATTGTTGTTTAGGTGATATTCTATAATTTGACTTACTGGCACGCGGCGCAGTCGTGGCAGTTCTCTCCCTACCAATGGCGTAGCCGGTGCAGATGAGAATTTCTGAGTTCGTCGAGAGCACAAATAGCGCAACATCACCGGGTGAAATCACGGAACTGTTCAAGCGTGCCATTTCGAGCCGCGGCTATGAACGCTTTGCATATGGTATGCTAACGAACCACGGGCGGTACACATTCCGGGACGGCATATCACCACCCGCCCTGGTGCTGGATTACCCCGATGACTGGATAAAGCATTATTTCGACCGGGACTATCTCAGCATTGACCCGATCATCTCACGCTCGCCTGTCATGCGGCAGCCGTTCCTTTGGGACGAGCTTGCCAAACTGAGCCCGGAACAGAACATTTTCATGTCGGAGGCGAACGAAGCCGGGCTCGGCCACGGAATCTGCGTGCCAATCCATGGTCCATTCGGGGATTCCTTTGCCATCAGCATGACCTCAGAACTTAGTGACGCGGATCCTTCAAACGCACTAGGCGAATTGCACGTCCTGGCGATGCAGTACCATTCGGCGTTCTTCGAACTGATTATCGAGAACCAGCCTACTGATGTTGTACGCCTAACGCCGCGCGAGCGTGAATGCCTCGTCTGGAGTGCGCGCGGCAAAAGTTCTTGGGATATTGGGGAAATCCTTGATATTTCGGAGCATACCGTGAATTTTCATTTGAAAAATTCGATGGTCAAGCTGGACGCCAGCAGCCGCATTCTCGCTGTTGTGAAAGCGATCCGCATGGGTTTGATCCTGCCTTAAAAAATCACCGTCAGCATGTACCTGTCAAAGTTAGTAGGTAGTTAGACACCCCCGATCATGATTTCCTCTCTAGGACTTAAAAGGTCCAAAAAGGGAGACTGATCATGGTTGATATCGTTACCTGGGAAAGCGCGCACCTCTTCGGTTCGGCGCTCGTCTCTCACCACAAGCTGCGCTACCGGCTGTTCGTCGAACGTCAAGAGTGGGATGTGCCCTACTTCCACGGCATGGAATATGACCAATTCGACACGCCGGCAGCTGTCTACCTTTTACAGCGTGACAAGCAAGGCGAAGTACGCGGCGCGACGCGGCTGATCCCGACCACGCGGCCCTACATGATCAAGGACGTATGGCCGGACCTCGTTGACAGCGACGACCTCCCCGCTTCACCCGAAATTTGGGAAGGGACACGGTTTGGCGTTGAAGCCGGACTCAGTGCCCAAGAGCGCAATCGGGTAGCGGCGGAGCTGGTTCTGGCCTGTCTTGAGTTCGGCCTGCAGAACGGCATCCAACAATATCTGGTGCTCATGCCGATCTTGATCATTCGCCGGATTATCGGCGGCGCCGGTTGCAACTACGACCTGTTGGGCGAAACCAAGTCAATTGGAAACCATCGCGTTGCCGTGGCGTCAGTCGAAGTCTCTCACGCCGCGCTTGCCGAAGCGCGGCGGCGGTTTGGAATTCATGATCCTGTACTCAGTGTTCACCACTTGAAAGAGGAGGCGGCGTAATGCCCAACCTAGAATCAAGCGATAATTTATCGGGCGCAACTGCAGTCAAAATCGGCGAGGCACTGGCTTATCTCAGCCGCGAGGCCGAAGCAGCCGGGCTTGAGACCCTTGCCACCGAAATCTGCAGCGCAGAGGAGATAGCCTATGAGGCCGCGAAACACTGCTCATACCTGAACGCTTAGACAGCCGTCAGAGCGCGAGTGATTTATTCATAAGGGAATTCATCAAAATCAACAAAAAGACGGAACGGGATCGATTCCCCCTGCGGCGATTTACGCCAACGAGCTAAATCACTCGCACGAATTGCGGCTATCTCCGCCGCTTGGAGGACGACGCCCATGATGCAGACATGGCTTGGCGAGAAGACCTCTTCGTCGTTGAGCGAAGGGCTATA
>JABIXB010000204.1 GCA_018666805.1 Rhodospirillaceae bacterium
GAGAGGCCTTTCTGGCCGCCGGCGAGGTTGCGCTTGTAGAAGGCGTTCGATTCCTCGGCGGTGGCGAAACCGGCATATTGGCGGATCGTCCATGGCCGGTTGGCATACATGGTGGCGCGCACACCACGGGTAAACGGCTCGAAGCCGGGCAATCCGGCCTCGCCCGCGATGCGCTCCAGATCTTCTGCCGTATAGAGCGCCTTGATCTTGATACCCTCCGGCGTCTCACAATCGAGCGAGTCCGCGTCGCGGCCCTTCAGCTCCTTGGCCGCAAGGCTGCGCCAGTCATCCAAATTTTGTTTGGGAGTATCCGTCATCAAATGTTCCGCCGCTCATCTCGCATGTGCAAAAAATTATGCGCCACGGCCCGGAGAGGGTCAATCAACCCCACAACTCGGCCTCGGGTGGGTGCACCATCATCTCGTCATAATGCAGCCCCGGCTGGCAATCGCGCGCCAGTAGCAGCGGGCCGTCGAGATCGACATAATCGGCGAACGGCGTGAGCAGCATCGCCGGCGCCATGGCGAGCGATGAGCCGACCATGCAGCCGACCATAATCTTGAAACCGCGCGCCCTGCCCTCCTGAACCAAAGCCAACGCCTCGGTCAGGCCACCGCTTTTATCGAGTTTCACATTGATCATCGGATAGCGGGTTTCGAGCCGGTCGAGATCGGCGCGTGTGTGACACGCCTCGTCGGCGCAGATCGGAATGGCGAGATCGCGCCCGAGCAGCGCATCGTCATCATCGGCAGCAAGCGGCTGCTCGATCATCTCGACACCGAGGGCGGCCAGACCCGGCAGCAGGCTATCCAGCATGTCCGCCCGCCAGCCTTCATTGGCATCGACTATCAGGCGCGAATCGGGCGCACCGCTGCGCACCGCCTTAACCCGTTCCAGATCGCCCTCGCCGGTTACTTTTATTTTCAGCAGGGGCAGGTGCGCCGAGGCGCGCGCCGCCTCGGCCATGTTTTCCGGCGTATCCAGGCTGAGCGTCATGGCGCTCACCACTGGCACCGGCGCAGCGATGCCAGCGAGTTCCCAAGCACGCTTGCCACTCTGCTTGCACGCCAGGTCCCAGAGTGCGCAATCGATGGCATTGCGCGCCGCACCGGCGGGCATGGCATCCTGCAATGCTTGGCACTCGATGCCGTTTTCGATTTCCCGGCGTAAGGACTCGATTTCGCCCGAGACGCTATCGATGCTCTCGCCGTAGCGCGGATAAGGCACGCATTCGGCCCGCCCAATGGCGCCAGCTTCTTCGACCTCGGCGATGATGGTCGGCGTTTCCGTGCGCGCGCCGCGCGAAATGCGGAAGGTGCCGCGCATCGGCCATAATTCCGTCCGAACGCGGAGCTCGCGCATATTTAGAGCAGGCGGTCGACGATAGCGGCGACGCCGCCGCGCATCGGATCGACGCAGGGTAATTCCATGGCGTCCGAGATTTCGCTCAGCACGCTTGCCGCCGCAGCGTCATCGAGCGCGCTGGTGTTGACCGCAACGCCGGCGCAAAAGACGTTGGGATTGGTCAGACGTGCCGCCGACAGATTGGCGGCCAGGCATTCTTTTAGATCCGGCAGCGGCCAATCGGGCAGGCCGCGCATATGCGTGCGGCTCGGCTCATGGCAGAGCACGACCGCGTCGGGCTGAGCGCCGTGAATAAGGCCGAGCGTGACGCCGGCAAATGAGGGGTGAAAGAGCGAGCCCTGGCCTTCGATCAAATCCCAATGATCGGGCGCATTCGCCGGCGACAGCCATTCCGTCGCACCGGAAACGAAATCCGATACCACGGCATCGACCGAAACGCCGTCGCCGGCAATGAATATTCCGGTCTGTCCGGTGGCGCGGAAATCCGCCGAGACGCCGCGCGCTTTCAGTTCCTGTTCGATCGCCAGCGTGGTGTACATCTTGCCGACCGAGGCATCGCTGCCAACCGTGAGCAGGCGTTTGCCGGCGCGCTTGGCGCCCGAGCCGAGCGGGAATTCGCGGTGCGGATGGCGCACGTCGAACAGTGTCGCGCCCTTGGCCGCTGCTTTGTCGCGCAGTACCGGAATATCGCTCAGGCGCATATGCAGGCCGCTCGCCAAATCCATGCCGAGATCAAGTGCTTCGCTTAGCGTGTCCTGCCAGTGATCAGGAATAATGCCGCCCCGGTTGGCGACACCGATAATGAGCGTCCTCGCGCCCTGCTTGGCCGCCTCGGCAACCGTTACGTCATCGACGCCGGCGCTCGCATTACAGCCCTCCAAGCGCACTTGCCCGAGGCACCAATCGCGCCGCCAATCGACGATGCCGCGTGCCGTCTTGGCCGCCAGATGGTCATGCGCGTCGCCCAGAAACAATAGATAGGGCCGCTCGATTGATTTTCTCTCGTTCATCTTCCCTACGCTTTCTTATTCCCTGATTTGCGTGAGTGTGCCGCGCCAATCGACCTCCGGCAAGCGGGTTATCCGCCTTGATCACGCCCCACCAGCAAGCTAGGTTGCCCTATCGGGAAACCAAACATATTCACGGAAAATGACTGTAAAAAAAGACTTTATCGATCTCATCGGCAACACGCCGATGGTGCGCCTGAAGGCGGCGTCAGAGAAGACCGGCTGCGAAATCCTCGGCAAGTGTGAGTTTCTCAACCCGGGGGGCTCGGTCAAGGACCGCGCCGCGCTTTCGATCGTGCGCGATGCCGAGCGCAAGGGCCAGTTAAAGCCGGGCGGGATTATCGTCGAAGGCACGGCGGGCAATACCGGCATCGGCCTGGCACTGGTCGGCAATGCGCTCGGCTACCGCTCGACCATTGTCATCCCGGAAACGCAAAGCCAGGAAAAGAAAGACATGCTCAGGCTGTGCGGCGCCGAGCTGATCGAGGTTCCGGCCGTGCCCTACCGCGACCCCAACAATTTCGTCAAATATTCCGGCCGCCTGGCCGAGGAAATCGCGGCCAAGGAGCCGAACGGCGCGATCTGGGCCAATCAGTTCGACAATGTTGCCAATCGGGCGGCGCATTACGACACCACCGGGCCGGAAATCTGGCAGCAGACCGAAGGCAAGCTCGACGGCTTTATTTGCGCCGTCGGCAGCGGCGGCACCCTGGCCGGCATCGGACTTTATCTGAAGGAACAAAATCCGGATGTCGTCATCGGCCTGGCCGACCCGATGGGTGCGGCGCTCTATAATTATTACGCCAACGGCGAATTGAAAGCCGAGGGCAGCTCGATCATGGAAGGTATCGGCCAGGGACGCGTCACCGCCAATTTGGAGGGCGTGCAAGTCGACGCGCCGTTTCAAATTCCCGACGAAGAAGCGCTGCCCATCGTTTTCGATTTGCTGATGCATGAAGGCCACGTCCTCGGCGGCTCAAGCGGCATCAATATTGCCGGCGCCATCCGCCTGGCGGAAAAACTGGGCCCTGGCCACACCATCGTTACCATCCTTGCCGATTACGGCATGCGCTATCAAAGCAAGATGTTCAATCCGGAATTCCTGCGCGCCAAAAATCTGCCGGTGCCGAGCTGGCTTGACAGCAGTGACTGAACAACTGTTCACCGAAGACGCTTATGCGCGCTCCTGCGACGCGCAGGTGACGCAATCCGCGCCCGGCGCCATTCAGCTCGACCGTACCGTATTCTACGCCGCCGGCGGCGGCCAACCGGGCGACAGCGGCGTTTTAAAACTGGCCGATGGCACGGAAATTCCGGTACTGAATACAGTCAAAGGCGAAGGCGTGGGCGAGATCCTTCATCTCGTCGCCGATGATGCGCCCGTGCCGGCGCCGGGGACGGCGCTGGTTGCCGAGCTCGATTGGGAACGGCGCCACAAACATATGCGCATGCATACCTGCCTGCACCTCTTGTGCTCGGTGATCGAAGCGCCGGTCACCGGCGGGCAATTGGGCGCGGACAAGGGCCGCCTCGATTTCGATTTGCCCGAACTGACCCTGGAAAAAACCGAGATTGAAGCCCGCCTCAACGAGCTGATCGCGCGTGACGCAGCGGTCGGCACGCGCTGGATCAGCGACGAGGAACTCGCCGCCCAGCCCGACCTGGTGCGGACAATGAAAGTGCAGCCACCGAGCGGCCAGGGGCGCGTGCGCCTGTTGGAAGTGGGCGATATCGATCTGCAACCCTGCGGCGGCACGCATGTCAAATCGACCGGCGAAATTGGCCCCGTGACAGTGCGCAAGATCGAGAACAAGGGCAAGCACAACCGGCGCGTAAATATCATCTTCAAGGAGGCCTGAATGGCCGTGCAATTGCCCGGCCCGCTGGTCTCGCCGGCTTGGCTCGCGCAACATCTCGGCGTGCCCGGCCTCAAAGTGGTGGATGCGTCCTGGTATATGCCGGCAGATGCGCGCGACCCGGCAGGCGAATTCGAAGCGGCGCATATCGAGGGCGCGGTTTTCTTCGACATTGACGGCATCAAGGATCTGGATAATCCCCTGCCCCATATGCTGCCAAACGCGCCGCTGTTCGCCCAAGCGATGGCAAGCCTCGGCCTCTCCAACCATGACGCCATCATCGTCTATGACGGCACCGGCGTGTTCAGCGCGCCGCGCGCCTGGTGGAGCTTGCGCATTTTCGGGCACGACAATGTCGCTGTACTGGATGGCGGCCTGCCGGCCTGGCGTGCGTCCGGCAACGGCACGGTCTCGGGCACGCCTTCGCCGGAGCCAACCGTGTTCAATGCTAAATTCAGGCCTGAGCTGGTGCGCAGCCTGGCGCAAATTAGGGATAATCTCGAAGGCGGCGCGGAACAGGTGGTGGATGCGCGCGGCAGCGGGCGTTTTGACGGCGTCGAGCCGGAAGTCCGCCCCGGCGTGCGCTCCGGCCACATTCCAGGCAGCACCAACCTGCCCTATCCCGCACTGATCGACGGCGCCAGCAATTCACTTCTGCCGGCGGACAAATTGGCGGCAGCCTTCTCGGCCCACGATATCGATTTGGCGCGCCCGATCGTCACCAGTTGCGGCTCAGGCATCAGCGCCGCCGTGCTGGCGCTCGCGATGCACATTTGCGGCCATACGAACGCCGCCGTCTATGACGGCTCGTGGACCGAATGGGGCGGGCGCAACGACACGCCGGTCGCGCCCTGAGACAAAGCCATTGTTGCCAATCCGGGGCGGCTCGGCGAGGATTGGAAAAATGATTCACGAAAAAGGCTTAGAGGGTATGGCGCGGCACGGGCGGAATTATATCAAACGGAGCATCGGCAGGGTTTTGGCTGCCGGGCTAATGGCGGCGCTGCTTGGCTTTTATCATTCCCCGGCAAAGGCCGAAAACGGCGTGCCGCCGGACGCTTTGGCGGCGATCAACGCCGCCCTTCATCAGGCCGACGCGAAAGCCATGTCGGCGGCTGTCATCGATTCGATCGCATCTCACCCAGAAGCGCTTGAGCAAATTGTTATCGCGGCGGCGCGCGCCGCACCGGCTTATTCGCTTGGCATCAGCCTCGATGCCTCGAACGCATTCCCCGGCTTTGCCAGTCGCATCGCTGCGGCGGCCACCTCCGTCACCCCCGAAATTGCCGGCACGGCGACGGCCATCGCGGAAACCAGAGTTGGCGCCCCTGAAACCAACAGCCTGCCGCCGCCGGCGCCAAGTGAATTTGACAGAAAAGTAAGCCAAGACTTCCTCTCCGATTTCGAAATCTCGCTCGGCATTGGCCCGGCATTGCAGCCCGTCTATGAGGGCGATGATACATATGAAGTCACGGCCATGCCGCTCATCGACATCACGTGGCGCGATAGATTGTTTCTCGCCTGGCAGGGTTCCTTTGGCGAGCACCTGCAGCGCGGTTTCGGCGCCAAATTGCTGAAGGGAAGAAAATTTTCCGCCGGGCCTTATCTGACATACGATTTTGGCCGCGAAGCGAGCGATTCGACGCATTTAACCGGCATCGGCGATGTCAAAGGCGCCGTCGAGGCCGGTGTATTCGGCGAATGGTATTCGGGCCGTTATCGCTTCTCAATCGATTACAAGCAGTCCATTTCCGGCGAAGAAGGACATAACGGCTCTCTTCTGATATTCGCCGCCGGCGCCGGAGAACGTATCACCGACACATTAAGCGTCGCGTTGTCGGGATGGGCGACCTACGCCAGTGAAAATTATATGATCGCCTATTATGGCGTCAGCGCCGCCCAGGCCGCCGCATCTACGCATACACGGTTCAACCCGGACACGGGCTTTAAGGATTTCGCGGGCGACGTTACATTCCGCTTCGATTGGGACGCGAACTGGCACAGCCAGTTCACCGCGCAGTGGAAACGATTGCTCGGAGATGCGGAAGCATCGCCTCTATCAGTCGAAGATTCGGAAAACCAATTATTTCTCGGCAGCACCATCGGCTACCAATTTTAAGCCATTCGCCCGGGCCAAGCTGTCTGGGCTCAACCATCGCCCCGTGCGACCATTTCATCGAGCCTGGCGATGCGCTGATAGAGCTTGAGGCTGCGCTCCATCAGATTGCGAAAGCGCGGCGGAAAATTGTCGAGAATTTCTTTGTCATTGTCGAAGCAAACTTCGCGCCCGCCCAATCGGCGCTCATCCTCGCGCGCCTCGTCGATGCCGATCTCGCCGGCATGAACGGCGCGTTGCACCATCAACCAGGCCATCACCTGGCTTAACCTGGTGGTCATGCGAAGCGCCTCGCAATCGAAATAGCCGCGCTCGCCAAAGGATGCGGTTTCACGGTCGACATTGAGTTCGTCAGCGACATAGTCGCGCGCCTCGACCGTCAACTCGAATGCTTCGTCGTAAGTCCGGCTATAAAAGGTCGTGCCGACTAGTCCGCTGCTCGTCACAGATTTTCCACCTGAGTACACCCGCGCGGGGCGATTATTCTTTCCGTCTAGCCTAATCAAATTATACAAAATTTGAAGGGCCAGTCGGCTTGCACGGAAAAGTGTGTTCGTTCTGTATTAATAAAGGGTTTGCACCTAGCAAAATCCGACCAAATATCTACATATAATTTCACGGCGTTTCGAATCGTTAATATTTATCGTGCTAAAAATGATGCAGGATATGTCCTTTCGGGGAAGAAACGTGACCGGAAAGTAAAATTTCATGATCGGATTTGCATTGCCTTTCGAAAGCTCCGTGCCTTTCAACAACCCTGCCGGCTCTTTTTACAAGAGCGCCGCGCGGCTCGCTGCTGTCTGCGCTCTCGCCCTGTTACTGGCGCTCATCGCAAGTCGGGCGCGGGCCGAGCTTCTGTTGCAGGAAGACATGCTGGGCGCGGTGCGCACTTATACCGCCAAGCATGACGACACCTTGCTTGATCTGGCGCGCAATAACGGGCTTGGGTTTGTTGAAATTGTCGCCGCCAATCAGGGTATCGATCCTTGGGTGCCGGGCGCGGGCACGGCAATCACATTGCCAACCGGGCACTTGCTACCCGATACGCCGCGCGAAGGGTTGATCATCAACCTCGCCGAACATCGGCTGTATCATTTCGGCCCATTGGGAATTACGACCTACGCCATTGGAGTGGGGCGCGAGGGCTGGGATACACCACTTGGCGTGACCGAGATCGTACGCAAGAAAAAGAATCCCATCTGGTATCCGCCGGCATCGATCCGCGAAGAAAAGCCGGACTTGCCGAAAGTTGTCCGCGCCGGGCCCGACAACCCGCTCGGCAAACATGCGCTTTATTTCGACTGGCCGACTTATCTGGTGCACGGCACCAATATGCCATGGGGCGTCGGCCGGCGCGTAAGCCATGGCTGTATCCGGCTCTACCCGGAAGGCATCGAGACCCTGTTCAGCGAAATCGAGGTGGGAACGAAGGTGCAGGTGATCGATCAACCGATCAAGATTGGCCGCTTCAGGGGGGAACTCTATATAGAGGCCTATCCCGAGCCGGACCAGGTCGATGAATTGGAGCGTGACGGGCATTTTGAAAGCCCTGCAAAGCGCTCAAACAGCGATGCATATTACAAAATCAGAAGCGATGCCGGGGACGACCTATCGCGCCTCGACTGGCCGGCGATTCGCAGTGCTCTGGCGGAGCGTACCGGGCTGCCCGTGCGCATCACGCTGCAAGAACACGCACAAAATCACGCCGAATAAACGCTTATCCGGCGCCTGCGTTACACTTTCAAGTTTGAAGTTAACCGATTGAATGGATCGCTTGCGGCGATTCCAATCAATCGGTTTTATCGCTCGGTGATCAGATGGGGGTTATTTCCGCATCTGCCTCTGGAAAATGCGATCCGCCTTGTCGGCTGCCGCTTTCGCCTCTTCAGCCGCCCGCTCAGCCGCATTTGCAGCGCGCTCGGAGGCTTTGCTAAGCGCGGCGATTTCGTTCTTCAGCATGGAAATCGCCGTCTGATTGTTCATGGCGTCCTGCTTTGCGCTTTGCGCCGTCTCAAGCGCACCATCGCTCTGCGTGGCACCGGAATTTGCCGGAGCAGTCTGACAACCCGCAACTGCGAGGGCGATCGGTAATACTAGAAGTGCGGAACGGGACAACAATTTACGTTTAATCATCATTTGACTCCTCGAGGCAGGTAATTGCAGAGAGTTGAGGCGATTTGGTTAATTCTGTCAAGCGTACTTTTCCCTAATAGCCTGGAATTTCCAGTAAATTTACGTTTTACCACTCTTAAAAAGAAAGCGCCGCCTCACGAGAAGGCGGCGCAGTTAACAGGGAGACGAAACAATTAGGGAGGTCTAATGCACGGTAAATCCGCATAACGAAAGTACCGTGATTAGGAGAATAGCCCGCCAATAACTAATAAATGGTTAACGCGATCGTAAATAATGTTTTTTTTGTGAACCGCCGGAATTTTTTTCTTCAGCGGCCTATTTCTTGAATATCGCGTCGGCTTCACTGCGCACGACGTGCCGGTTGCCGATTTCGGACTGTACGCGCGTCAACTCGCGCTGCAAATCCTCGACATATTCATGCAGGGCCTCAACCGACATATTGTCCAATTCGCGCGGCGCCCATTCGGCGGCTTTCGGAATAACAATTTCTATATCATCCATATTCTTTTCCCCTCACGTCGATTGCGCGCCATTATAGCGCCGCTTAAGGGCGGATCGGGAGCAGGAAAAACAAATGAACGACCAAAACAACCAAATACCCGAAGACATGCTGGCCATGGAGATTTCTGAGCCGGGCGGTCCAGAGCAACTTGTTGCGACGCGGCGTCCGCTGCCCCGGCCCGGCCATGGCGAGATTTTAATCCGGGTTGCCGCTGCCGGTGTGAACCGGCCCGACGTGATGCAACGCGCCGGCGGCTATCCGCCGCCGCCGGGCGCATCCGACATTCCCGGCCTCGAAATCAGCGGTACGATTGCCGCGCTCGGCCCGGGCTGTAGCCGCTATCAGCCCGGCGAAACCGTCTGCGCCCTGGTGAGCGGCGGCGGATACGCCGAATATTGCGCCGCGCCGGAAGCCCAGACACTGCCTACTCCGCCAGGCTATTCGCCGGCCCAGGCCGGTGCGCTACCGGAAAATTTCTTTACCGTCTGGACCAACCTGTTCGAGCGCGGGAGCTTACGCGCCGGCGAGCGGCTGCTGGTGCATGGCGGCTCGAGCGGCATCGGCACCACCGCCATTCAGCTCGCAGCCAATATGGGGGTTCGCGTCTTTACCACCGCCGGGTCGGCGGAAAAATGCGCTGCCTGCCGCGATCTCGGCGCCGAGCTGGCGATTAACTACCGCGATGAGGATTTTGTCGCGGCGGTGAAATCGGCAACGGCGGGCGAAGGCGTGGACGTTATTCTCGATATGGTCGGTGGAGACTATGTTCAGCGCAATTTTAGTTGTTTGCGCAGCGAAGGCCGGTTGGTGCAAATCGCCTTTTTGGGCGGCCCCAAGGCGGATCTCAATCTCGCCCCTGTCATGCTCAAGCGCCTGACCCTGACCGGCTCGACGCTCCGCGCTCAAAGCGTTGAAAGTAAAGGGCGAATTGCCGGGGCACTGGAAAGAGAAGTGTGGCCGCTGTTGGCCTCGGGCGCGATCGCGCCGGTTATCGACAGCGAAATGCCGCTAAAAGAGGCGGCAAAAGCGCATACACGCATGGAATCGAGCGCCCATATTGGTAAAATTATGCTGATTTGCGATGAAGGAATTTCCTAACCGGCCCGATTGACCCTTTACCGCGTCGGCCTTGGGACGATATATCACTGTCCTTACTCTCATTCGAACATGCGTGGCGGCGTGATTTGTTTACGCGGCTTAATACGCAGCCCTGGTCCGGAACGGAATTGGGGCGAAAGGATAAGCGATGTCTGAACTATTGATGCCCAAAGCGACCGCCGTCTGGTTGGTCGATAATACTGCTCTCACCTTCGAGCAGATTGCCGCCTTTTGCGGCCTGCACGATCTGGAAGTTCAGGGCATCGCCGATGGCGAGGTTGCCGTCGGTATCCGTGGTCTCGATCCGATCACCAACGACCAGCTCACACGCGACGAAATCGTGCGCTGCGAACAGGACAAAAGCCTGCACCTGAATTTGAGCGCGCCGAGCACCAAGGTTCCGCAACGCGCGCGCCGCGCGCGCTACACGCCGGTCAGCAAACGCCAGGACCGGCCTAACGCCATCGCCTGGCTGATTAAGAATTATCCGGAATTGAACGACGCGCAGATCGGCAAACTGCTCGGCACGACAAAATCAACCATCACCGCCGTGCGCGAACGGACTCACTGGAATACACAAAATATCTCTCCGCATGATCCGCTGCTGCTCGGCATCTGCAGCGAATCGGAATTGCTGGAGGAATTGCGCAAGGCACGCAAACGCCAGGAGCGCGAAGAGAAAAAAGCGGCCCGTGAAGCGGCGAAAAAGGCTGCCGCGAAATTAGCGGCGAGCGAAGCCGCAGCGGCGTCCGCGCCCGTCGCACCGGCCGCGCCCGAACCAGTGGCCGAGCCAGCCCCGGCTATCCAGCCGGCCAGCGCGCCTGAGCCGGCCCCAGAGCCCGCGCCAGAACCCGCGCCAGAACCGACACCGGAACCCACACCGGAGCCGAGCGCGGATTCGGCATTCGGCGAGCGGCACGGCGACAGCAGCGAATAAACCCGCCGGCTGAATACAATCAGCCGGCTCTTGCTTTCGCCGCAAGCCCTCGTTTAGCGGCCGCTTCCTGCAACTCGTCCCTGAATTTCGGATGGGCGATGGCAATTAATGCCTGGGCCCGCTCGCGCGTGGATTTGCCGCGCAGTTCGGCAACGCCATATTCCGTCACCACCATATCGACGTCGGTACGCGGCGTCGTCACCACCGAGCCCGGCGCCAGGTCGGCGACGATGCATGAAAGATCGCCGCCCTTGGCTGTCGCATGGGTGACCAGAAAGGACCGCCCGCCTTCCGCCATCATGGCGCCGCGGATAAAATCAACCTGCCCGCCGGAGCCGCTATATTGCCTGGGGCCGATCGATTCGGAACACGCTTGGCCGGTGAGGTCGATTGAGATCGTCGCGTTGATCGACACCATGCCCTTATGCTGAGCGATCACCGACACATCGTTGGTATATTCGACCCGGCGCCCCTCGATGTTCGGATTTTCATGCAGAAACTCATAAGTCTCGCGCGTGCCGGCGGCGAAGGTATAGATCGTTTTTCCCGGATTGATCGACTTTTGCGAATTGTCGACAACGCCCTCGCTCATCAGCACCCGCATCGCGTCAACATACATCTCGGTATGAACGCCGAGATGTTTGTGGCCGCGCAAACAAAGGCCAACGGCGCTCGGCGCCGCACCGAATCCAAGCTGGATCGTCGCACCATTGGGAATGCGCTCGGCAATAAAGGCGCCGATCTTTTCGTCTTCCGGCGTCATCGGCGGATTGGCGAGCTCGAATATTTCATGCTCGCTTTCGACGATGGCATCGACCTCGGAGACGTGCACGCTGCAATCGCCGAACACACGCGGCACGTTGGGATTGACCTCAACCGCGCCATAGCGCGCCGTATCGAACAGCGAGCGGGTGTAATCGATGCTAATGCCGAGGCTCATATAGCCGTCCGCATCAGGCGGCGAGGCGAGTGACAACACAGCGCCGACTTTCATGTCGTCGCGCATGATCTTGGGCATTTGGCCGAAATGCATCGGCGTCATGTCGTACAAACCGTCGAACACGCCGGCCCGGTCGGAGCCGCCGCAAAACAAGGTATCCCACTCGAACTGCTCGGCAAATTCCGGCAGTAGCAGGGCGCCCGCCAAATCGGGGCCCGGCAGAATTGTGCCGGCGCGTAAGTGCGCCAAGGTGCCGCTGCGCAGACGCTCGCCCATTGCCGCCAATATCGCCGGCGGCTGGCCAGCCAGGGTCGGCAGGATCAGGCGCTCGCCGTCCTCAAAACGGCTGGCGGCGTCATCCGCCGTGCAAAGTCGTGCTTTATATTCTGTTTGCCAATCGCTCTTCAAAACCATGCCTTCCCCGTTACTGTGGCCGGATATTGGCGTGCCGCCTCAGCGAGAGCAAGTGCGAGAAAGGGATTTATGGCCATCGGGGCACGACATCGGTTATGTTGCGCCTATGTTGCGCCTCAAGATCGCAGGATCAGAGGCGCGCGCCCGCCACGGCCTTGCGAAATAAGTGCCAGCAGACAATTAACGTGCGAAAAATGATCAGCCCTTCAACTTTGGTCTCTCATATCGAATGGCTCAGCCAGGCCAAGATTTTGTGTGTCGGCGATCTCATGCTCGACCGCTTTGTCTATGGCGATGTCGAGCGCACCTCGCCGGAAGCGCCGGTGCCGATTCTTGGCATCGAACGGCAATCGGTGATGCTCGGCGGCGTTGGCAATGTGGCGCGCAATCTGATCAGCCTCGGCGCCCGCGCGACCCTGCTGTCGGTCGTCGGCGACGATGAAGTCGGGCGCAATCTTACGCAGATGGTCGGCGAAGAAGATCGCATCGAACCCTATTTGCTGGTCGAACCCGGCCGGCCCTCGACCGAGAAAACACGGTTTGTCGCCGGCGGCCAGCAGCTTCTCCGCACGGACCGGGAGACGCGGCGCTGGATCAGCGAACAAAGCGCCGAAAACCTGCTGCGCATGGCCGAGGATATCATCCCCGAATGCGATGTACTGGTGATCTCGGACTACGCCAAAGGCATTTTAACCGATGACCTCTGCCAAGCGCTGATCAAGCGCGCCAGGGCCGAAAACAAGCCTGTGGTGGTCGACCCGAAGGGCGAGAATTACGCCGGCTACAGAGGCGCCAGCATTATCACGCCGAATCGGCGCGA
>JABIXB010000023.1 GCA_018666805.1 Rhodospirillaceae bacterium
AGCGAGGATCCGGGCCTCGGCAGCCTCACGCTTTATTTCAGCGAAGCGCCGATGGAGCTCAAGCAATGGAAGGTGATCGATGCGCAAGGGCTGGTGACGACTGTCGCCCTGTTTAACGCCGAAACCAATATCGACCTCGACGCCAAGTTGTTCGTGTTTGACGATCCGCGCGAAAACCGCGACCGGCGTTGAGCGGCTCCCCGCCCAATGGCTACACAAGAAACGACCAAGCCGCTGATCGCGCTTTCCGCCTGTGTGCGCGAGATCGGCATTCATCCGTTTCACGTCGTCGGCGAAAAATACCTCAGCGCCGTTAATGATGGCGCCGGCGGGCTGGCGGTGATGCTGCCTTCCTTCGCCGATGCCCATGCGCTGGATGAGGTGCTGGCCCGTATCGATGGCCTGCTGTTCACCGGCAGCCCGTCAAATGTCGAGCCGCATATCTATGGCGGGCCGCCAAGCGCCGAGGGCACACACCATGATTCGCAGCGCGACGCCGCGACCCTGCCGCTGATTCGCGCCGCACTGGCTGCCGGCGTGCCAATATTTTGCATTTGCCGCGGCTTTCAGGAATTGAATGTGGCGCTCGGCGGCACGCTGCACCAGGCAGTGCACGAAATTCCCGGCCGGCTCGACCACCGCGAAGATAAAAATCAGGCGCGCGCGGCGCAATATGCACCGGTTCATGGCCTGACCATTACGCCGGGCGGTATCCTCGCCGGCCTGTGGCCGGAAAGTGAAATCGCGGTCAATTCCCTGCATGCCCAGGGCGTCGATCAACCGGCGCCGGGACTGCGCGTCGAGGCGGTGGCGCCGGATGGCCAGATCGAGGCCCTGAGCAGCGCCGGGGAGGGCGGTTTCTGCCTCGGTGTGCAATGGCACCCGGAATGGATGGTCACGGAAAATCCGCTATCCATGGCCCTCTTCGGGGCGTTTGGCGACGCCGCGCGGGCGCATGCAAGGCAGCGCCTGAAGCGTTAACCTGTTATTAATAAAACGCGCAACAAAAAGTATCTAGCTATGCAATAAACGCATAGCAGACGTACGATCTTGGCGCTTGTGAGATTTCCTGGAATCGCCATATTCACCCCCAGACGCCGGACGGAACGGACCATCAATTGGCCCGCCAAAGCCACGGCGAGGCAGCCGGAAAGAGAGTTCCGGAATATTTTTAAACACCCTATCCAGGAGATACCAAGATGTTTGCTTTACCCCTTATCAATGTCTTTCGTTCGTGGCTCAATCGCAGCCGTACCAGCTATGAACTCAGCAACATGAGCGATCGCCAGCTCGCCGATATCGGCATTGCGCGCGGCGATATTGACGCCGTTGTGCGTGGCCACTTTGAGCGCAGAGGGCGGACCTACTCCTAAGCGCCCGGCGCATGTCCGGTGCATGTCCGGCGCTGTCGGCAAATCATCACAAATTGTTGATTTGTCGAAGCGCCGGACCATCGCCACATCCCCTATAACGGCCAGTCCATGGCTGGGCCGCCTTTGGCTCCCCCCAAACAGCCCGGCGGCATCAGACATGGACCTCTTACCCTACTCAGGGTCCCCTCTACTGGCGGATCGGCATATTGCCGGTCCGCCTTTTTCTTTTGCCAGCGATTCTCGCGATTCTATTGCCGGCGTTCCATCGCCCGCCCTTCCGTGAAATACTCGCCGTGAAATAAATGGAGGGAGCATATGTCCTATCGTCTGGGCGTCGATGTCGGCGGAACCTTTACCGATCTCCTGCTGATCAACGAGGCGGACAGCTCATTTCATATCGCCAAGGTGCCGTCGACCCCGGCGGATCCCTCGATCGGGGTGCTCAACGGCACCGATAAGGTGTGCGAGCTGGCCGGCATTGCGCCCGGCCAGATCGAACATGTCATGCATGGCAGCACCATCGCGACCAACGCCATCCTCACCGGCAAGGGGGCGCGCGTCGGCTTGGTGACGACAGAAGGCTACCGCCATGTGCTGCAGATCGCGCGCTCGTTTGTGCCGGGTGGCCTCGGCGCCTGGGTGATCTTCAACAAGACGCCGCCCCTGGCACCACTCAAGCTGACCATCGAGGCGCGCGAGCGGATCGGCGCCAATGGCGAGATCGTCACGCCGCTCAATGAAGACGCGCTTCGCCAATCACTGCGCCACCTCAAGCGCAAGGGCATCGATGCGCTGACCATTTCGCTGTTCAATTCCTACACCAACGATGCGCATGAACGTTTGGCCGGACGCATCGCCGAGGAAGAATTACCCGACGTGCCGGTGTCGCTGTCGTGCGACGTGATTCCGGAAATGCAGGAATATGAACGCACCATCACCACGGTGTGTAATTCCTATGTGCGCCCGATCGTGGCAAAATATGTGCGCAATCTGAGCGACGAGCTGGAGCGCCGCTCAAAGGGCGTGAAGCTGCATATCCTGCGCTCGGACGGCGGCCTGACACCGCCCGCCGGGGCCGAAACCGTGCCGGTGAATTTGCTCATGAGCGGCCCGGCCGGCGGCGTTGCCGGCGCCCTTTGGATCGCCCGCCAGGCCGGTTTCGAAAACCTTCTCACCTTCGACATGGGCGGCACCTCGACCGATGTCTGCCTCATTCGTGACGGCCTCGCCCAGACCCGGCGCGACACCACGGTCGGCGATTTGACCGTGCGTGCCTCGTCCCTCGATGTGCGTTCGGTTGGCGCCGGCGGCGGCTCGATCGCCCATGTGCCGGAGCTCACCAAGGCGCTCCGCGTCGGCCCCGAAAGCGCCGGCGCCGATCCCGGGCCGGCCGCTTATGCCAAGGGCGGCAGCGCGCCAACGGTGACCGACGCCAATGTGGTGCTCGGCTATCTGCCGGCTTCGTCGCGCCTCGGCGGCGATATGCAGATCGACCGCGCCAAGGCCGAAGCGGCGGTCGGCGCCATTGCCGAGGCGCTCGATTTTTCCGTCGAGCGCGCCGCCCAGGGCATTTACGACATCGTCAACGAAAACATGGTCGGTGCACTGCGCCTGGTTTCGGTGCAGCAGGGCAATGATCCGCGCGACTTTGCCCTGATTGCCTTTGGCGGTGCCGGGCCGCTGCACGGCAATGCGCTGGCCCGTATTCTCGATTGCTGGCCGGTGATCGTGCCGCCCGGGCCGGGCGTGCTCTGCGCTTACGGCGACGCCACCACGCGCTCGCGCGACGAGGCATCGCGCAGCCTGATGCGGCGCTTCTCGCAAACCAGCGCGGCGGAGGTTGGTGAAATCTTCGCCGATCTCAGCGCAGCGGCGGCGCGCACCCTCGACGCCGAGGGCATTGCCGAGACCGAGCGCAGCACCAGCTATGAGGTCGATGTGCGTTATTCAGGCCAGGTGCTGTCGCTGCCCGTTGCCGTTGATATCGACGCCTTCCGCGAAAACGGGTTGGCCCATATCGGGGATAGTTTCGACGCGCTGCACGAAAAGCTCTATACCTTCGCGCTCGAATCGGAACGTGAAATCATCAATCTCCGCGCCATCGTGCAGGGCCGGGAAACGCTTGCCGATGCGGGTCGAATCACGCGCGGCAACAGCGACCCCAGCGCGGCGAAAGTGGCGGAGGAAAAAATCTTCGCCGATGGCGGCTGGCAGGACGCCACGATCTATCAGCGCGATCTGTTGCAGGCCGGCAATATCATCGCCGGCCCGGCGATTATCACCCAGCTTGATTCGACCACCCTGATCCTGCCCGGCCATGACGGCGAGATCGACGATCTCGGTAATATTCTGATCCGCCCGCAGAGTGCAGGCTGAGTGCAAACTGAGTGCGAACTGAGGAGAAGCCCGATGCCCGCAATCGTCATTGAGACCAATCAAACGCCGTTCAACACGGTCGATGTCGATCCGGTCGATCTCGATATTATCGAAAATGCGCTGAGGAGCGCGCGCGTCGAGATGGACGCGGTCCTGTTTCGCACCGCCATGTCGCCCGGCATCCGCGAGCAGCATGATGAGTTTCCCCTGATTGCCAACCGTGACGGCAAGATGGTGGTCGGCCAGTTCGGCGCCTTCATCCATACCTTCCTGCAAAATTACGATGGCGAGATCGAAGAGGGCGATGTCTTCCTCACCAACGATCCCTATTCGTGCGACGGCGCGGTCAGTCACACGCCGGATTGGCTGGTGCTGATGCCAATCTATAAGGAAGGACGGGTGATCGGCTGGGCCGCGATGTTCGGCCATATGACCGATTCGGGCGGCCGCGTGCCGGGCAGCATGCCGACCGACGCGCAGCAGATTTACGAGGAAGGCATCATCATTCCGCCCCTCAAGCTCTACACCAAGGGCGTGCTGCAATCCGATATCCTCAATCTCATTCTGCACAATTGCCGCATGGCGCAGTGGAACAAGAGCGATCTCAACTCGCTCATTGCCGGCTGCCGGTTGGCGGCAACGCGCGTAACCGAGCTCTCCACCCGCTTCGGCGATGACGTTTATTTTTCCGCCCTGAACGAGCTCTTGGACCGCACCAAGCGCGCCGTCGGCGAGCTGATTCTGGCCAATATCCCGGAAGAGAAACAAAGCTTCGAGGATTGGGTGTGCGACGACGGCATGGGCATGGGGCCGTACCGCATTGCCTGCTCGATGTGGCGCGAAGGCGAAAAACTGATCATGGATTTCGGCGGCACCGATCCGCAATCGGCCGGCGCGATCAATTTCTACTGCAACGAAGAAATGATGAAAATGTATTGCGGCGTTTTCATGATCTATCTCGCCGATCCACAAATCCTGTTTAATGACGGCTTCTACGATTTGATGGAATTCCGCATCCCGAAAGGTTCGCTACTGGCGCCGCAAAAGCCGGCGGCGCTGTCGGGCCGCACGCACGCGCTCAGCCGCGTTGTCGATGTGCTGAACGGCCTGTTTGGCCAAGGCAATCCCGACTATCTCTGCGCCGCCGGATTCTCGGCCAGCCCGCATTTCTTCTTCTCCGGCCATAACGAACATGGCGAATGGTTCCAGCAATATCAGATCGGTTTCGGCGGCATTGCCGGTAAACCGTCCGGCGACGGCGCCGACGGCCACGCCATGTGGCCCGACTTCACCAATGTGCCGAACGAATTTGTCGAGGCGATGTATCCGCTGCGCATCGAGACCTACGCCGCCATTGCCGATACCGGCGGCGCCGGGCTGCACCGCGGCGGCAATGGCGTGCATACGGGTTATCGTTTTCTCCGCGCCGGCCAGGTCTCGATCCATGACGATCGCTGGCTCACCCATCCGTGGGGCGTCAAGGGCGGCCTGCCGGGCGCGCGCAGCTCCAAGATTCTCGAGCGCGCCGACGGCACGCGCAGTGTGCTGCCATCCAAATGCGACCGCATCAAAGTGGTGCCGGGCGATATATTGCAATTCCGCACCTGGGGCGGCGGCGGCTGGGGCGACCCGTTCGAGCGCGCGGCCGAATTGGTGCTGGACGATGTCGAAGGCGGCCTCGTCACGGCTGAAGGCGCCAGGCGCTATGGCGTCGTCATCGAGGAATCAGACGGCGACTATGGCGTCGATGCGGCGGCCACGGAGACTCTCCGCGAAGAGCTGCGCGAGGCGCGCGGCAGTGACATTCCGCTGTTTGACAAAGGCGGCGATTTGGCCGATTTGATTGCCCGCTGCGAACAGGATACCGGCCTCGCCCCGCCCGCACCGCCAGTGTTCCCGGACTGGGTGGATAAAGGCGAGGCGGCGCAATAGACGCCTTTCTCAATCGGCAAAAAACCTCAAGGACAAGAAAACACGATGCGAATTTGTACCTGGAACATTAATTCCGTCCGTATCCGCCTCGACCAAGTGATGCGCCTCTTGAGCGAACATCAGCCCGATATTCTTTGCCTGCAGGAAATCAAGGTGGCGAACGAATTGTTCCCTGAAAATCTCGGCGAGGAGCTTGGTTATCACCATCGCCTGATTCACGGCCAGAAGGCCTATCACGGCGTCGCCATTCTCTCGCGCCTACCATTCGTCAAGGCCGAACCGCGTTACTGGTGCGGCAAAGAGGATTCACGCCACGCCTGGGCCTCGGTCAAGGGAGCAGACGGTAAAGCGGTGGAGCTGCATAATTTCTACGTCCCCGCCGGCGGCGACGTGCCCGACCCGGAGGCCAACGACAAATTTGCCCACAAGCTGCAATTCCTCGCCGAGATGGCCGAATGGTTCCAGGAGCGGCGCAAAAAATCGAACCGCTTCGTCCTGATGGGCGATCTCAACGTGGCGCCGTTCGAAAACGATGTGTGGTCGCACAAGCAGCTCTTAAAAGTGGTCAGCCACACACCGGTCGAGGTCGAGGCGCTGAACAAAGTCTACCAAAGCCACGATTGGGTCGATGCGGTGCGCCACTTCGTGCCGGCGGATGAAAAACTATTTTCGTGGTGGAGCTACCGCGCGCGCGACTGGCAGGAATCAAACCGCGGCCGCAGGCTCGATCATTTTTGGGTCACGCCGGCACTGAAGGACAAGCTCGCTGGCGTCGAGGTGCTGAGCGATGCGCGCAGCTGGCAAAAACCCTCCGACCACGCCCCGGTTATTTTGGACCTCGATTTATAGGCGCCCCATCCTGTTCCAGCCCGTTTCGCCAGATTCATAGCGCCCCGGGAAAAAATCAGCCCCTCTCGTAATTCATTGTGTTGTTTGATGAAAAACGAACGCGCACCTTATTTTATGGTACGGGTTGCAAAATCATGCGCCCTATTCGCCGCCGGTCCGGCATAGCCGGCATCTCTCCCCGACCGGTGGGGAGTAATTCGCGAGACTAGGGGAATAACGTGCATGGACTATCGAAATTTTCACAAGACCAACCGCCCATTCGACAAGCTGCGCAAGAAGCGCACCGGCTCAAGCTTTGACGCGGTCGATTTCCATGGCCGCGACATCGATCTCCCGGCCATCGCCGGCGTCGTCGAATCGGCCCGGCGCAGCTACCGCAAGGCGGGCGAGACAAACGAAGACAAGATCGAAGAGGCGGCGGAACGTGTAGACGCCACGGCGCGCGCGGACGCCGCCAACGAATTCTACGGCGGTCCAAAATTCAACGCCGAGCGCTTCGCCAAGGCGCACAATATTGATATGAATCTCCGCTTCGATGCGCAATATGAGCGTCCGGACCAAATCGTCGCCAATCCGCCGCGCACCGTAACGCCGCCGAAGCCAGAGTCCAAACCGAGTTTCCAGGAGGTGATGTATCCCAAGGCGAACATGCCGGCCAGACCACGGCCCGCCGCCAAACCGCCGAAGCCGGCCAAAGCCAAGCCCGGGTCGACGGCGTCCTTCCAGGAGGTGATGTACCCGAAGGCGAACATGCCCGCCGCGCCGCGACCTGTGGCGGCGCCGGGCGGTCAAGCGGCAAAGGCGGCTGTCAATGCTTCAACGAACGCTGCGCCTGCACTCTCCGGCGCATCCGGCGATGACGGCCCACGAAACGCTGCGGGGACGGGCACACAATTGACTGCAACGGCTTTCTCCGGCAAGCGCAGCAAGGGCAACAATATCCCAGCACTCGGCGAGGAAGCGAAGGCGGCGTTTCAGAGAGAGTTCAACGCCGCCAGAAAGGCCGCCGAGGCGCGCGGTGAGCGCTTCGACGCAGTCGAATTCTACAAGATCCATGGCGAGCCGATGGTCGAGAGAGCTGAGGCAGCCCGAAAGACTAAGGTGGCAGAGGAAGAGAGGCGGCGGAAGGAAAGGGTAGCTGCGGAAGAAAATGATATTGGCCACGATACGAGCACTAAGAATGACAATAAAACGCAGAATTCCGATGGTGATGACACAGGCTTCTTTGAGGAGCTAGGTGACGGGTTTATGACGGGTGTTCATAATAATTTTCGTGAAACCAATGCAAATCTGTTGATTCGGAATTCGAGAATCATGCGTATCTACAAAGAGATAAATGATGGGAAGCCGTTGGATCAAGTCCGCGCCGAAAACGACGATCTGGTTTGGGATAGTCTACTTCAACCCTATTTGGATCATCCCAAGAGGCGACAAGATATTTACGCTGAGATGCGCGAGACCACGCTTCGTCAAATCAGCAGAATTGCTCAATTGTCGAAACGAATATCATACATACCGAACCGCCCCAATTCCGCCATTCAAGAAATAGCCGAAGAGATTTATCCAGGTCTGAAGAAGGGAGCATTGACGGGCATTGGATCAATTTATGGTGCTGCGATAGCCAGTTACAACAGCGGCTACGGCGAAGGAATTGTAAAATATCTTGAGGAAGCAGACGCCGATTTGAGCGACGAGAATTCGATTTACGATACTGTGAACGATCCTGAGAAGGCTGGTGAAATTGTCCGAAAAGCAAAAAAAGACGGCGTCAAAGCTGTCTGGCTGGATGCTCTGACAAGCGTATTTACGTCGGGCGGCAAGTCGAGAGTACAGAAACGAGACGGAGATTAACCAGCAATCCTAAACCGCCGTCGGTGCGTATCGCGTGAAGCAGGTTCTCCATTGGGTCGCCACGAATATTGGCCCAGCATACGTTGTTAATGGCATACCGTCTGTTACTTTAAGATGTAGATACTCGCTGTTACAATGAGATCGCAAATTCGTTGAACAATAGAGGACGCACGCTTTGTCAAGCTCGGTCAGAACAATGGAAATTGGGATGGCGTGGCGATTTATACGGTCAGCCAGTTTGCTTCTCATTCTGCTTGGCACGAATTCTACCACATTGTCCGCTGGGATGGACGAGGCGTTAGCGGCATTTTCTGCTGGGGATTATACAGCCACGATCGAAGAGTTGGAGCCGCTTGCAGGGCAAGGCGACCCCAGGGCCAAGCTCTTGCTCGGCCGGATGTATTTCATGACTGCGAATGGCGATCAGTCAAAATATCGAGATTCCTTTGAATTATTATTGCCGTTTGCCGAAGCTGGCGATCCTGACCTGCAATTAACGCTCGGAGTCATGTATCACAATGGATTTGGTGTCGAGCGGGATTACGGTCAAGCATTGTATTGGCTACGCAAATCTGCGGATCAGGGCTATGTCGATGCATACCCCCTGATCGGCGAAATTTATGCAGATGGAGAGGGCGTCGCCAAGGACAAGACAGAAGCCGCCCGCTGGTATCTCCTGTCTGCCAACGCCGGCGACATACGCGGGCAATATGGATTGGGTATCTTGCATATGCGAGGCAACGGTGTTGTGCGTGATTTAGTGTTGGCACATCGCTGGCTAAGGCTATCGGCGGCAGGTGGCTATGATCGGGCGCGCCAAGCACTCCGCGAACTCACAGAATCGATAACGCCCAAGCAAATTGCCGAGGCGAAAGGCGATGGCGCGGATTGGCTGGAACAACGCGACGACAAGACGAAGCAATTTTTCGCCGATTTTCACGATCTGGAAAAACTGCTGCACGGGCCTGAAGCTGCGCAGTGAGCACGGCCCAGCGCGTCAAAACCAGCCTAATGTATCTCGCCGGCCTCCTTAAGCGCCTTTTCGATCAGGCCGACAGAGAAATCGCCGCTCTTGCAGGCGTCGAGAATCGGTTTTTCGCGCCGCATGCACAGTTCGGCCGCGGCCGGCACCTGGCGCGCCACTTCGTGCGGGATGATGACGGCGCCGTGGCGGTCGGCGTGGATGAGATCGCCCGAATTCGTGACCATGCCGTGCACGTTGACCTCAGTGCCGCAATCAACGAGCTGCACCCAGGCATGGCTCGGGCTGACCGAACCGGAGAGCAGTTGAAAACCCTCGGCGATCATATCGAGATCGCGCACCGAGCCCGAGGTGACGACGCCGAGCGAACCGAGCGACCGGTGCACGTTGGAATGCACCTCGCCCCACCACGAGCCATAGCCGGGCGGCGTGTCGATATCCTCGATCACCATCACGGTCGGGCCGGGCGCATCCTCGATATAGCGGTAGTAGGCGAGGCGCGCCGCCGTTTGATCCTGATTGCCGGCGCCGGGCGGTGCGGCGGCGCGCACCCGGGCGGTGCGGGCATAGCCGACCATCGGCGGCAATTCGGGAAAGGCGCAATGGAGGTGGCTCACGGTGAATCCAATTGCGCGCCGTTCGGGTGAAACGATTTCCAGCGCGTTGCAGATTGTCGGTGTGTCGATCTCGCGTAACAGCGATAATTCCTGTTCGTTCAGCGGTGCATCGCTCACGGGACTAACCTCTCCTATTCACAAGGGCTCTGTTGACGGGATATATAACGCGCCTCGGCGGACAAAGAAACGGACAGGAACCAAAAGCGTGGCGGATAAATTAACAATGGGCGTGGCCGGGGTCGGCCATTTCGGCAAGTTCCACGCCAACAAGGTCGCCGGCTCGGCGCGCGCCGAACTTGTCGCCGTGGCGGACAGCGACGCCGCAACGGTGGCAGAGGTCGCGGCGACGCACAGCGCAATCGGTTACAATGATTACCGCGACATGCTCGGGCATATCGATGCGGTCACCGTCGCCGTGCCGACGCGGGCGCATTTCGAGGTGGCGAGCTTTTTCCTTGAGGCCGGCGTCCATGTGCTGTTGGAAAAACCGATAGCCGACAATCTGGATGACGCCGCGCGCCTGATCGCCTTGGCCGAGAAGAAAAATCTGGTCTTTCAGATCGGTCATTTGCCGCGTTTCTCCGGCGCCGCCGAATTTCTCCGCCAGCGACTGGAGAATCCGCTTTTTATCGAGAGCCTACGCATTGCGCCATTCAAGCCACGCGGCACCGACGTTAGCGTCATCCTCGATCTGATGATCCATGACCTCGATTTTATTCTGTCGCTGGTGCAGGCGCCGATTGCCTCAATCGATGCCGCCGGCGCGCCGGTGTTCTCCGATTCGGAAGACATCGCCAATGCGCGGGTGAAGTTCGCCAATGGCTGTATCGCCAACATCACGGCCAGCCGCATCAGCCTGAAGACCGAGCGCCAAATGCGCATCTTCCAGCCCGATGCCTATATCGCGGTCGATTTCGACAAGCGCAAAACCCGCATCGTTGCCAAGAAAAGCGCCGGGCCGATCGGCGGCCTGGCCGATGTCGACATGGAAGAGCAAAGCTATGAGGAGGTCGACGAGCTTGAACGCGAGGTCGAGGCCTTCATCGCCGCCGTGCAGGGCGGCACGCCGCCGGCAGTGAGCGGCGAGGACGGCCGGCGCGCCCTCGAAGCGGCCCTGATCGTCACCGACAGCCTGCGCGCCAATTTAGAGATTATGCAGGCCGGTGGCGGCTAAGCCTCATCCGTAGCGAAATCCGCCGGGCTGGTCACTTCGAGCAGTTCGAGATCGTCCGAATGGGCGAGCACCGCATGGCGGATGCCGGGCGGCTGATGGACGCAATCACCGGCCTCGAGGCGGGTCTCGCCGACACCGGCATAATCGAACGTGATCCAACCTTTCAGGATATAGACGAGCTGAAAGTCGAGGGAATGCCAATGTTCGCCGGCAACCTGCTGGCCCTCACCGCCGATGCGGATTACCTGGGCATGAAAGCGGCCCTCGGTCGCCGTCGAAATGCCGAGATCGCGATATTCGAATTTTTGCCGGAGGCCACCGCTCTCGAAGCCGCCATCGCGCGCGCGTGAGACGGTAAAACCTTTAACTTCCGCTGCTTCTGATAAGGCTGGTGTATTCGACATTGCTGTTCTCCTGGCTGGTGCGTGCTTCTTCGCGCAACCAATTGCTAAACGCGGCAACGGAGGGGCGCCGCATCGCGCCCTCGGGATGGGCGATATAGTACGCATATTCGAGCGGAATACCCGCCGAATCGAACGGCCTGACCAGGCGCCCATCGGCCATCGCGTCGACCACCAGCACGCCGCGCCCGAGCGCCACGCCCTGGCCGTCGATTGCCGCCTGAACCACCAGATGGGAATGCTCAAAAAACGGCCCGCGTTCGCTGTCGACCACACTGTCGGCGCCGACCGTGCGCAACCAGGTGCGCCAATCCACATCACCATTTTCAAAGCTCAAATCATCATGCAGCAAGGTGTGATGAACGAGATCTTCAGGCTTTTCGAGGGGGTGGCGGCCGCGGAGGAGGGCCGGACTACAGACCGGAAAAAGTTCTTCGGTCATC
>JABIXB010000205.1 GCA_018666805.1 Rhodospirillaceae bacterium
CCACCACCGCCGCCATTACCGCCGCCACCGCCACCCTTGCCACCACCATTGCCGCCCTTGGCGAACGAGCCGAAGTCGATAAAGGTCAGGTCGGTGTCAGCGGGCATGCCGGCGTCGCCGGCGTCTGCGGCGACAGATTGGCCAGCCGCCTCGATGTGAGGGGCGCTATCGTGCCACAACGATTCGCGCAGCGCCGCCATCGGGTCGAAGGAGGCATGGTCGAAAGCGCTCACCTGGCGCACGGCAAACCCCGATGTCGCAGATAAGGCGGCGCTATCAAAGGTGAACAGCGGCTCGGTCGAGACGAGGCCCACCGAATCGCCCACCGAAGCGCCCCATGAATCGCCCCACGAGGACCCCCATGAATCGCTTGATATCCCGCCGGAATCACCGTCAACCAGGGTGATCTCTTCGCTGAGAGCGCCGAGGACGCTGCCTGACGCCACGGCCGGCGAACCGTCCGTCATGATCAGGTCGGCGAAAGCGCCATCCAAATCCGGCAGAGCGGCCGAGAGGCCGTCATCGCTGCCCGAGAGAGGGCCACCCAGGGGAGGCATTGCCGGCAGCCCGCTCATTGGGCTCAACAGGTCTCCGTCGCCTCGGCTGGCGAAAAAATCAAACATTCTGTCGGTCAAACGCATTTTCATCTCGGCTTAATTAAGGGGCGCAAGGTCATTTTCGCCATAACGGCCTTAAGATACCATGAAAAAGGCGATTTTGTCGATTGGCCGCGCCATAGCTTCGCCTCTGCGCCGCGCCATGTTATGCTGCCGCACGAATTCAGACGCGCGGCGGTGAGCGTCATAGCGCCGGCCTGCTGAATTACAATTCAATACCAATATTATCATTTAATTACAGCTGGTTAGGATTTTTTTCAGACCAGGCTGAAATCGCCTATCACCGGATTGGAACCGCTCGTTTCAGCAACCACGGTGAAACCGGCGGTGGCGCTGTCGCTGTCGTGATAGACGGTGCCGTTGACGTCGACAATGAGGTGCGAAACGCCGGAGGTAATGCCGGAATTGGTGCCATTATAGGCAACGCCGAGGCTGGCGAAATTGGTGTTGTTGACGAGCGAGCCGGCGAGGTTAAAGGCGCTATTGACGAGCTCGATACTGTCCGTGCCGGTGGCAAAATCCTCCAGGCTGTTGTGCAGATTTGAATCGAGCGTCACCGCCGTGTCGGAGGTCGTGGCGGTGCCCTCGCCGGTGGCGGTGAAACGGAAAATATCGCCCCCCGCGCCGCCATGCATGCGGTCGGCGCCGAAGCCGCCTAAGAGCACATCATTGCCGGCATTGGCGAACATGAAATCGTCACCATCGCCGCCGGCGAGCGTGTCGGCGGCGCTGGTGCCGGCGAGGAAATCATCGCCGATGCCGCCGCTGTCGCCGGTCGAGACGATCAGCGGATCGGTAAACAGCGCCTGGAATTCGGCCAGCTCCACCGCCTTGCCATTATAGTGATCGAGAATGGTCGCGCTGCCGGTCGAATCGAAGGTGAAGATCAAATCGTTGCCGGAGCGGAGCGCGTTGCTCATGTTCAGCGTGCTGAGAATTTCGATTCTGTCGGTGCCGCCTGTATCGCTGATCGTGTCGGCCGGGCTGGTGTCGCCGGATTCGAGCTGGAAGATATAGATGTCGTCGCCGAGGCCGCCCGAGAGCGTGTCGTTACCGGCGTCGCCATCCATCTCGTCATTTCCGGCGCCGCCATTAAGCTGGTCGTTGCCGCCGCCGCCGTTGAGAAAGTCATTGCCCGCGCCGCCGGCGAGCGAATCGGCACTGTTGCCACCGACCACAATATCTTCGCCGAGGCCGCCATCGGCGGTGACGGCAACGGTGAGGTCGCCGATCAGAAGATCGTTACCGCTGGTGGCGGTGGCGCTGAAGCCGAAGACGGTCGAGGATAATTCGGAAAAGCCGAAATTCTCCACCGTGTTGGTGGTGAAGTGATTGACGATGGTGGCGTTCTCCGAGCCCGGCGTGCCGACCTCATGACTGATCACCAGATTGTTGCCGCTCCGGGTAAAGCTGAAATCGGTCGGCAACTTGGTCTCGTCCGCACGGCCGAAGATCAGCTCGTCAGTGCCGCCGGTATCGGTGATGGAGATGATTCCGCTGCCGTCGAAGTTGGAGAATAAATAGCTGTCGTTGCCGGCCGCACCGGCCAGCACGTCATCGCCGTCGCCGCCATTTAGTGTGTTGTCGTTGCCGTCTCCGGTGATGGTGTCGGCAAAGCGCGAGCCGCGCACGCCTTCGATATTGCTGAGCGTGTCGTTGCCCATTCCGCCGCCGATCACCTGCAAGGAGGCATTGGCGAGATCGACGGTAATGCCCGCCGTCGCGGTGGCGTAATCGGCGAAATCGAAGCCGGCGCCGCCATCCAGAAGGTCGTTGTCCGCGCCGCCGGCGAGAAAATCATTGCCGCCGCCGCCCTGCAAATCATCATCGCCGCCATTGCCGAACAGAACATCATTGCCGAGGCCGCCGGCAAGCGTGTCGATGGTGGCCGAGCCAACCATCAGATCGCTGCCTGCGGTGGCAACCAACCCGGTGGCGGAAAGCGCGACGATTTCCGTGCCGCCGCCATCCGCCTCAACGCTGATCTGCTCGACCTGCCCGCCGGTAGTGTGGTTGGAAATAGATGGCCCAAAGATCGAATCATTCGACGCCCGGAAAGTCAGAATGAGCGTGGCTCCGGAGAAACTTACCGTTTCGGGATAATCCACATCGTTGTTGAGGAACAACGTATCCGTGGCGCCGCCTGTGTCGGCTATGGTATCGACGCCATCGCCCGAACTGATGATATAGGTATCGTTGCCGCCGCCGCCATTGAGTGCATCGTTGCCGGTGCCGCCTTCCAGCGTGTCATTGCCATCGACGCCACTATCGCCGTTGAGCGTATCGATACCGGCGCCACCGAACAGGCGGTCGTCACCGTCATTGCCGGTGAGCACATCGTTGCCGGCGGCGCCCATGAGGAAATCATTACCGGCGTCGCCGTTCAGATTGGCGTTGATGGCGCTGGTGTAATAAATGATGTCCGCGCCGCCACCGCCCGCGAACGTGCTGCTGGCGCCATCAAGGACGACAAAATCATTGCCCGCGGTGGCGGAGGTTGTGAAGGTGAATTGCGTCGCGCCGACGCTGTTGAAAATAGCCGTCTCAATGGTGCCGGTGGTGAAGTAGTCTTCGATCGACACGGCGACATCCCTGCCGTTAAAACTACCCTCTCGCTCTTCGATACTCAGATTGCCGCCATCGCGGGATACCTCCAACATCGCCGGATCGAGCGCGAGGCGGCCGATCGTGCCGGCCTGGATGACCGCGACATCATTTGTCCCGCCACTGTCGGTAATCAGCTCGATATCCGAGGTCTCGCCGAAAATATAAGTGTCGTTACCGCTGCCACCGGCCAGCGTATCGACACCGCCATTGCCGGTCAGGGTATCGTTGCCGCCATCGCCTTTCAGGTGATCGCCCTCGGCGCCGCCGCTCAGCGTGTCATTGCCAAGCTCGCCGGAGAAGGTCACCGCCGTATCGCCACTGGTTATGCTGTCATTAAGATTCGAGCCGACAACAAGCTCGATGCTGCTGAGTGTGTCGGTGCCGCCAAGGCCGTCGCTTGCGGTACCCGTGTTGAGGTTGACGGTAACGCCGGCGGTAGAGGTGAGATAGGAAGCCACATCGCTACCCTCGCCACCGTTCAGGGTATCGTCGCCGGCACCGCCAATCAGCGTATCGGTCGACCCACCGCCATCGAGAATATTGTTCTGCCCGTCGCCGGTCAGTGTGTCCGTATGGGCCGAGCCGATGAGGTTTTCTATGGTCGCCAGGCTGTCCGTGCCACCACCACCGTCGCTTGCCGTGGCGCTCGCCAAATTAGCGCTGACCCCTGCCGTGGCGGTAGCGTAGGAAGCGGTATCAATACCACCGCCGCCGATCAGCGCATCATTGCCGCTGTCAACGGTGAGGGTGTCATTGCCATCGCCGCCCTTCAGAGTGTCATTGCCGTTGCCGCCAGACAGCGTGTCGTTGCCGCCGAGCCCGCGCAGCTGGTCATTGCCCAGGCCACCGGAAAGATTATCGCCCGCAGCGCCGCCGATGAGAAAATCATTGCCAAGCGTGGCGCTGTTGACCGTGGTGATATAGTTGAACGTGACGGTGCCGCCGGCGGCGATGGAATCGACCTTGAAGACGAATGTAATGGCGTCATTGGCGGTGCTGCCACCGGCATCGGCGGGCGTTTCGAAATGGCTGAATTCGTAAGGATCGCGGTGGAATAGTCCGCCGGCGGCGGAAGCGCGCGCCTCGATGCCGTCACCTGAAATATTATCCGCCAACAGGGTGAGCGAAATTCCGCTGTTCACGCCCTTGGCCGAGACGATTGCCTCGCCGGTTTCGGCGCCCGGATTGCTCAGTACATCATTGATGGTGCGGAATTCGTTTTGGATAACCGCTTCCTGATCCGGGTCCATGCTGCGCAGATAACGCACGTCGAAAAGTTGGCTCCCGGTTACATTATTCAGCGTCAGGGTGGTGGTGAAAAACGTATCGCCTTCTCCGATCTCAACCTTCTGCGTGAGGTCGATCCGACCATCCACCGTGCCTGTGGTTTGCGCCGCCGCCGTGCCCGAGACGGAAATGTCCGTGGTATCCGTCGCGACATTGCGGATATTTTGTTGGGCGAAATTTGAGAAGACATTGGTTGCGCCGCCATTGCTCAGGCGGAAGCCGACACTCCACCCTTCCTCGGGCGTTCCCGGCAAAAAGAAATCATTGGTCGCCGGCGCGCCGCCCGCATCGAAACGATCCGCATCGAAGACGAAGGACAGACGGCCCGGATTGTGAAAATCAGCCGGCGCGCTGTGACCGGTGCCGAACGAGCCGGCGCGCGACACGCCAAGTTCGATCAGATCGTTGCCAATAAACATATCGCCGCCGACGCTGGTGCTGCGCACCGCGCCGGTCTGGCCGATGATGGTTTCGACGATAGGCGCCGTATCTTCGATAAAGAAATTTTCTTCTTCGCCGCCGCCGACGAATGGATCATCGAAGACAATATCTTCGCCGGCGAAGAACTCATCGGCGACGAAGAATTCGTCCTGGAGGGTGAAGTCGTCGAAATAGATATTGTCTTCGTAGAACCCGCCTTCGACAAAGCCACCATCGAAAATCGGCTCGCTGATAAAATCGCCGCCAAGGAAGGAATCGCCGAACGCTCCGTCATAGAGCGCAATAGCGCCGAACGCGTCGCCAAACTCGGTGCCAAACTCGGTGCCAAACTCGGCAGAAAATTGTTCGGGATTGATAAGCTCGCCATCGCCGGGTCCGGGGCCTTCGGGGCCGGGGGCGGTAACGCCATCCTGCAGCGTATCGGCGAAGCCCTCCGGGCCAAAGCCCAAATCAGCCGCGCCAAGCTCGCCGTCGGCGCCAAACGCACCTTCCACTAGCGGCCCCTCAGGACCAAAATCGGCGAGCGATTCATAGGCTGCGGCGCCGGCAACCATCGCCACCTGCATGGCGGAATCGAGCGTCGCGCCACCGGCAAGTGCGCTTTCCAAGGCATCGAACGCAGCATCCGAAGCGGCCAATTCCGCCGCCGCAATATCCTCGCTGCTCGGGCCTTCTGGCGCACCGGCCAAGGGCAGTCCATCGATATTTTCGCCCGGCCCCGGCGCGTCACCGGCAAACTCCGACAGCTCCGGCTCGTCGCCCCCGGCGGCACCTTCTTCTGGCCCGGCGACGCCTTCTTCTAGGGGCTCGCCTTCTAGCGCTTCGCCTTCCAACAGAGCTTCTTCTTCAATGCCAGCATCATCGCCGCCAGGGCCATCCTCACCGGCTTCTGCCTGCCCTTCCTCTGACCCAGCGCCCTCGCCATCCGCGCCGCCCTCGGCGTTTACCGTGCGCGCGCCAGCGGCGGCATCGTTCGCCGCAAGCTGGTCGGCGTTGCTCGCCGGCAGCAGACGATCGACCGCACCATAGAGACCGCCAGCCTGTTGCGGCGAAAGCGTCACCGGATCGGCCGGCGCGTCAAATACGGAAGAGACCGCGGTGGTTTGATAGGCCGTGTTGAGCGTGATCGTCGCCGATTGAGTGCTGACCGTAATCGCGCCGGTAACCGCGCCGCCGTCTTCCGGCATCATGGTAACGGTATTGAGCTCGCCCTCCGTCGCCGCTCGACCGGCCACCTTTGTGCCGCGAATACCGAGCGTGGCGACCGGCGTGCGCACCATCATTTCATCGGGATTGTGCGCCGCGATCTCGCCGCTAACGAAGACGAACACGCCTTGGACAACGGAGAATGTCGAGGAGCCTTCGAGCGAGGCCGAATCGAAGATCAATTCGTCGAGCACCATGCGGCCTTCTTCACCGAGGGAGAATTCGGTCTCATCGATAAACACCAATGCGACCGCACCGCCTGCGCCGGTCTCGAGAATATCGCCCTCAAAAACCGGTGAATTCTTAGTCAGTGTCACGGTCGTGCCATCAACCCGGGTGGCCGTCGCGTCGCCGACAGATTCATCGACCCGGCCGATCGGCGCGGCCTGAAGGCCCGTCTCGGACTGGGCGTATTGGCCGGGCGCGTGCGGCCCCGCCAATATGTTGACCAAATCATAGGGCAGTGCCGCGCCGCCCTCGGTCATGAGTGTTGTCGGCAGAGGCGCGGCATAATAATCGAGGACGAAAATTCGCGACCCATCCGGCATGACGATCAGCAGGTCGCCGCCGGATGGGAAGAATTCGGCGCGCAGCAGCGCGCTGCCGCCCGGCACTACAAGTCGGCCGTCACCAGCGCCCGCGTTCAAGATCGTGGGCACGTCAGCAAAATCTGCCGAGGCCTGCGAAACGGGACGGATCAGCCCTACTTTGCCGTCAAGACTCATAAAGATTCCTGAAAAAATCTGCCGAACGGACTCCTTGTCCGCTTGGCGATTTGATCAGGAATTGTTTAAGAATTAACCAAACGTTGCGTTTGAAACCGCCCTCCGTGGGTGCATATCCGCAAAATATCGGGTAAGAATCCGTTAACCGAATTTGGGAGCCCAATCATGCAAGATGACGCCCTTTATGAACGTCGCGTACGCCTTCTCGGCGCCGCATCACCGCTTTTCTACAGCCGGCCCCTCCAGCTCGTCCGCGGCGAAGGTGTTTGGCTGTTCGACGCCGACGGCAAGCGCTATCTCGACGCCTACAACAATGTGGCCCATGTCGGCCATTGCCACCCCCATGTCGTCGAAGCGCTGACCAAGCAGGCCAAGACGCTCAACACCCATACGCGCTACCTGCATGAGGCGATTCTCGATTACGGCGAGGCGCTGACCGCCACATTCGACGATGAATTGACCATGCTGCATCTTTGTTGCACCGGCACGGAAGCGAATGAATTGGCGCTTCGAATTGCTAAATCCTGTAGCGGAGCGGAAGGCGTTATCGTCACCGATTTTTGTTATCACGGAAATTCGAAAGCGATTGCCGAACTTTCCACCGCCATTCCCTCGCCGGAGGGGATCGGCAGTAATGTGCGCACCGTTACCACACCAGACCCCTACCGCCAGCCTGCCGGCTTGGATGAAGACGCGGCGGCCGACCAATTTGCCGCACAAATGCAAGCGGCGATTGATTCGCTGGCGGAAAGCGGCATGAAACCGGCGGCATTTCTCGTCGACACGGTGTTTGCAACCGAGGGCATGCCGCGCGTTCCGGCCAAATCGATGCAAAAAGCCGTGGCCCTCTTACGCGCCGCCGGCGGATTTTACATCGCCGATGAGGTCCAACCGGGTTTCGGCCGCACGGGCGCCAATATGTGGGGCTATCAGCTCTACGGTACAGTTCCCGACCTGGTCACCATGGGCAAGCCGATGGGCAATGGCCATCCGCTTGCCGGCGTGGTCAGCAAAGCGGCGCTCAGCACCGAATTCGGCTCTAACGCCATGTATTTCAACACTTTCGGCGGCAATCCGGTGGCCTCCGCCGTGGGTCTCGCGGTTTTGCAGGTGATCGAGCAGGAAGGCCTGGTGGAAAATGCCCGCAAGGTCGGTGGTCATTTGCAGGATGGCTTGGCCAAGCTGGCGGAAAAGCACGATATTATTGGCGATGTGAAGGGCCATGGGCTGTTTACCGGGGCCGAATTCGTGACCGACCGCACGGCCAAGACGCCGGCGACGGAAGAGACCCGCATTGTGATCAACGGCATGCGCGAACGCGGCGTGCTAATCAGCCAGACCGGGCGCGCCGACAATGTGCTAAAAATCCGCCCGCCAATGCCAATTTCGCTCGAAAATGCCGATTTTCTTCTGCAAAACCTCGACGATTGCCTGGCCCAACTGTGAGTCTCGAGCAATCTTGCAATGACTGATTTTTATACCATCGGGCTCGACGCGCGGGCCGAGCGCATGGCGCACTTGGCGGTCGAAGCGCTCAAATCCTGGGGCATCACCGATTGCACGCCCGAGCTGGTAAAAATCCGCGAAAATGCGGTGTTTCGCGTCCCCGCACCAGGTGGCGGCGAGGCCGCGCTCAGAATTCACCGCCATGCCTATCACAGCGATGTGGCGCTCGAATCGGAATTGCAGTGGATGCGGGCGCTGCAACAGGACGGCATCGACGTCCCGGCCATCGTGCCGACCCAAATCGACGCGCTTTTTATAACCGAATCCGTTGCCAGTGTGCCCGAGCCCCGGCAGGTCGATATGGTGCGCTGGCTGCCAGGTGTGCCTCTCGGCACTCTGGAAGAGGGGCTGAGCGCGGCGGTGCACGATATCGGGCAAACCTTCACTCAAGTGGGCCGACTGGTCGGCGAGCTTCACAATCACGCCGCCAATTGGCCGCTGCCGGAGGGATTCCAGCGCCATGCCTGGGATGTGGATGGTCTCACCGGCGAGCAACCGTTTTGGGGGCGGTTTTGGGAATTTCCCGGGCTCGATGCAGCGCAGCGCGCCTTGCTGGAGCGGGCGCGCGATACCGCGCGTGACGATTTATTCGCCATCGGCCAGCCGAAGGAAAATTACGGCCTTATTCATTCCGACCTTAATCTCGACAATATGCTGCTGCATGACGGTCGTGTGATGGCGATCGATTTTGATGATTGCGGTTTCGGCTGGCACCTGTTCGATCTGGCAACAATCTCCATCCTGTTTCGTGGCACGGATGATTACGATCAAATTCACCAGTCCCTGATCACGGGCTATCGCCAGGTTCGCGACTTAAGCGATGAATTGCTCGAGCTCATGCCGCTTTTTTATCTGCTGCGCGCCTTCACCTATGTCGGCTGGGTGCACACCAGAAATGAAACACATACCGCCCAGGAGATCGCCGCCGAGGTCGTCGCCACGACCTGCGAACTGGCTGACTCATATTTGAGAAAATGATGAAAGCAGCGATCCTGACTGAGAGCGGCCTCATGGTGGGCGAAGCGCCCCGGCCCGAGCCAGGCGCGAGCGACATATTGGTGCGCGTCCGCGCCGCCGCGCTCAACCGGGCCGATATTCTGATGGCCGACGGGCGCGCGCACGGCAAGCTGGGCGGAAGCGGTGCGATCCTCGGCCTGGAATGGGCCGGCGAGGTTGCCGAGACCGGCAGTAAAGCTCAGGAATTTAAAGAAGGCGACCGGGTGATGTGCTCCGGCGCCGCCGGCTACGCCGAATATGCCGTCACCGATTGGGGCCGGGTGTCGCCGCTGCCGGCTGCGGATATGAGCTTCGAACAAGCCGCCACCCTGCCGATCGCGCTTCAAACCATGCATGATGCGCTCGCCACCAACGGCCGCTTGCAGAAGGGTGAAACCGTGCTGATCCAGGGCGCCAGTTCGGGGGTTGGCCTGATGGGATTGCAGATCGCCAAATATCTCGGCGCCAATCTGGTTATCGGCACCACGCGCGATTCAACCCGGCGCGCCCGGCTCGGCGAATTCGGCGCCGACCTGGCGCTCGACCCGAGCGATCCCACCTGGCCCGATGCCGTGCTTGAGGCAACCGGCGGCGCGGGCGTCAATCTTATTGTCGATCAAATATCAGGCGGCGTGGCGAACCAGAATATGCAGGCCGCGGCGGTCAAGGGCCGGATCGTCAATGTCGGACGGCTCGGTGGCTTTAGCGGTGAATTTGACTACGACCTGCATGCCCTGAAACGCATCGATTATATCGGTGTGACTTTCCGCACCCGCTCGGTCGAAGAGGTACGCGAGATTAATCGCAGAATGCGCGCGGCGCTGTGGCCAGCAGTAGAGAACGGTACACTGCAACTGCCACTCGACCGCGTGTTTCCGCTCGACCAAGCGGTGGCGGCGCAGGCGCATATGCGCGCCAACGCCCATTTCGGCAAGGTGGTCCTCAGCGTCTAGCGATTCTGGCGGTTGTCGACCAAATCGGTCACCACCGCCGGGTCGGCCAGGGTCGAGGTATCGCCGAGCGCGTCATGTTCGTTGGCGGCGATCTTTCTGAGGATGCGGCGCATGATCTTGCCCGAGCGCGTCTTGGGCAGGCCGGGCGCCCACTGGATCAGATCGGGGCTGGCAATCGGGCCGATTTCCTTGCGCACCCACTGGACCAATTCCTTGCGCAATTCTTCGCTCGGCTCAAAACCGATGGTTAGCGTTACATAAGCATAGATTCCCTGGCCCTTGATTTCGTGCGGGTAGCCGACAACGGCTGCCTCGGACACCGCGCTGTGCGACACAAGTGCGCTTTCGACTTCCGCCGTGCCCATGCGGTGGCCGGAGACATTGATGACATCATCGACCCGCCCGGTGATCCAGTAATAGCCGTCTTCATCGCGTCGCGCGCCGTCACCGGTGAAATAGCGCCCAGGATATTGCGACATATAGGTAGCCACGAAACGCTCATGATCGCCGTAGAGGGTACGCATCATGCCGGGCCAGGAATCGCCAATACAGAGGAGACCGGAGCAAGCGCCTTCGAGCTCCTTGCCGTCGGCATCGACAATCAACGGCTTAACGCCAAAGAATGGCAGTGTCGCCGAGCCGGGTTTTAGCGCCGTCGCACCCGGCAGCGGGGTAATCAGAATGCCGCCGGTTTCAGTCTGCCACCAAGTGTCGACAATCGGGCAGCGCTTGTCGCCGACGACCTCATTGTACCACACCCAGGCCTCGGGATTGATCGGCTCGCCGACCGTGCCGAGGATACGCAACGATTTGCGCGACGTTTTCTCAACCGGCCCTGCACCCTCGCGCATCAGGGCGCGGATGGCGGTCGGCGCGGTATAGAAAATATTGACCTGGTGCTTGTCGACAACCTGCCAGAAACGCGACGAATCGGGATAATTGGGCACGCCCTCGAACATCAGCGTGGTGGCGCCGTTGGCGAGTGGGCCATAGACGATATAGCTGTGCCCGGTGACCCAGCCGACATCCGCCGTGCACCAATAGATATCGCCATCGTGATAGTCGAAAACATATTTGTGCGTGAGCGAGGCGAAGAGCAGATAGCCGGCAGTGCTGTGCAGCACGCCCTTGGGCTTACCGGTTGAGCCCGAGGTATAGAGGATGAAAAGCGGATCTTCGGCATCCATGACCTCAGCCGGGCAATCTGCGGAAACATCCGCTGCTGCCTCGTGATACCAGACATCGCGGCCCTCGACCCAATCGATGGCGCCGCCGGTGCGCTTGACGACAATTACGGATTTGACGCTCGGGCTTCGCTCCAACGCCTTGTCGGTATTGGCCTTGAGTGGGATTGGTTTGCCGCCGCGCACGCCTTCATCGGCGGTAATAACGCAATTACTGTCGCAATCGTGGATACGATCGGCGAGCGAATCGGGCGAAAAGCCGCCAAACACCACGGAATGAACGGCGCCGATGCGGGTACAGGCGAGCATGGCGTACGCCGCCTCGGGAATCATCGGCATATAGATCGTGACCCGGTCACCCTTTTGAACGCCGCGCGCTTTCAGCACATTGGCCAGGCGACAAACTTGCTCGTGCAGCTCGCGGTAGCTGATAGATTTCGAATCGTTCGGATCGTCGCCTTCCCACAGGATCGCGATTTGATCGCCGCGCGTCTCCAGGTGACGGTCGATGCAGTTGGCACTGACATTGATCTTCGCGCCCTCGAACCAACGAATATTCGCCTCCGGCCCAAATTGAGAATCCTTGACCTTGGTCCAGCGCTGGACCCAATCGAGCGATTCCGCCTGCTCGGCCCAAAAGCTATCCGGGTCGGCGATGGAGCGGGCATACATTTCCTTATACGCCGCCGCGTCGCAATGCGCCGCCTTGGCCAGTTCGGGGGTGACGGGAAAAATCTCGTTTTCATGCGGAATCATTTAACGCTCCAAGCTTCCGGGGTCTGCCATAACACGGCCCATGGCGGCCGGTTTTCGGGCGGGATTATCGGACCAATGCCACGGTCGGGCAAGTGCCGGGCGAAGCTGTTCGCAGCCATAAACGAAAGAGCCGGAATGATTTGGTTAATGGGCGGGTAACCAATTAACCGTTACACTTGTGCCTGACACAACGAGGCCCAGGAATTCGTCACCGGACGTAAATGAAATGCGCTTGATTTTGCTCTTTGCCACGCCGTTACTCGCTACCGCTTTGGCGGCGGGCGCTGCGGATGCGCAGACGCTCCAATCGGACGCACAATTGGACGACGCAAATTTCGCCCAACCGGCACTCGCCGATGTGTTCCACCACTCCGGCAGCTATTTTCAACGGCGTTTCATGCAAGCGGTATCTCAGAGCCCGGAGCGGGCGGCACAGCCGGCGCGTCATATAAATTCACCGGAAGATTGGGCCGCCGGCGAAGGCGGCGGGCGCGTCGAGCGCCTAGCGCTCCACTATGACAGCGGTGAACTGTCACTGGCGGCGGGCAAATATACGCCGTCTTTCGGCGTCAGCCCGGAACTTGCGCCGAGCGCATTCTCGACCGAATTCAAACACGAATATGACCAGAAAGGCCGCGTCGGATTTGGCGGCGCATGGCGGATCGCCGACGGCGATGCCGGCGCCCACGCGCTTTCGCTGAATTCATATTTTATTGAAAGCCCGCTCCTGAATGTTTCGACCTGGCAAAATCCGGATCAAACCGCACCGGCGGAGGCGCGTGAAATTCACAGCCTGCGCCATCTCTCGGCCGCGCTCGATGGCGAGACAGCGCCGCCCCTGCCAAACTTCTCCTACCATCTCGCGACACGCTATCAAATTTCGGGCGAAGAGAGCGAGATGAACGAGTTTGGCTATGTCGTTGCACTGCACAGCGAAATCAAACTGGCGGACGGCACAAGCCTGGACCCGCTAGTGGAATACGCCTATTTCGACAATGACGGCGCGGTGAGCCTGCAACGGCAATATCTCACCTTTGGCGTGGCCGGCGATCGTGGCCCGTGGAATCTGACATTGACCTATAGCGGCCGGGATTCGATGCTAGACGATCCGGCGCTGGAAACCGACAGGCAGCGCCTGCGTCAATTAATGCTGCGCTATGCCTTTGAGGACGGCTCGACCCTCGATTTTGGCCATCGCCGCGACACCGCTTCAAAGACTTTGAATGTGCGCTTTGCCATTCCCCTCTAACAACGCCGCCCGCGCGCGCCCGGTTTACCGCTCAAATACAATATCCTCGCCATCGATTGAAACGCGCAGCGCGCGCAGCCAATCACCGGCGCAAGGGCCGGCCAGGCACTGCCCGGTCTCAACGCGAAACAGCGCACCGTGGGTGGCACATAGAATATGCCCACTTTCCTTGTCGATGAAGCGGTCCGGCGTCCAGTCGAGCGGCCCACCGGTATGCGGACAACTATTTTCGTAGGCGTAGATCCGTTCGCCCTTGCGGGCGACAAAAAACTCAAACGCCTCCGGCCCTTCGCCGATCTCAAAGCCCTTGCTGGCACCGTCGGGAATATCCGCGAGGCGGCAGAGGACCGTCGCATCGCCGCCGGTCACGCCTTGATCCCGGCCCGCGTCACGAGAGTCTTAACCGGCATCAAGGCCTCAACATCGACCATGCCGAAGATATTTTTCGCATCCGTATGATCCGGGTAATGCTCTTTCACCACTTCGACCACGCCGACGATCTGTTTCTCATTGACCGAGTGATAGAAGAACCCGCGGTCGCCGATTTTCATCGCTTTCATATTATTGTTGGCTTGGTGATTACGCACGCCATCCCACTCGCAAGCGCCTTCCTTCACCTGGTCGTCCCACGACCACGCCCCCGGCTCACTCTTAAAAAGCCAATACGCCATACGCATTCCTCCCCGCTGCTGACTGCTCGATTAATCGCGCGTGCGCACTTTAGCCGCGCCGGGCACGGTGCACCACTGCTCGCTTAAAATTCGGGACGGAAGGGACGGGAGAGCAGCGCGGCAATGGTCTCGCCGATATCAGCACCCTGATGCAACACCGCGTCCACGGCCTCGGTGATGGGTAAATCGACGCTCAAATTCTTACCCAGTGCAACAATAGCGGGGGCGCTGGTCACGCCTTCGGCAACACTGTCGCGCGCACCAAGAATATCGGCCAGCGACTCGCCCTGGCCCAACGCCACGCCGAGCGAGAAATTACGCGATTGCGAACTCGAGCAGGTTAGCACCAAATCGCCCAGACCGGAGAGTCCGGCCAGGGTTTCGAGCCGCGCTCCTTTGGCCCGCGCAAGGCGCACCATTTCGGCGAAGCCCCGGGTCATGATGGCGGCGCGCGCATTTTCGCCGAGCCCCCGGCCAATGGCGATACCGGCGGCAATGGCCATGACATTCTTCAGCGCCCCGCCGATTTGCGCGCCGATCATGTCATCGGAGAGGTAGGGCCGGAAGGTCGCCCCGCCGAGCGCCGCCGCTATCGCCTCGCCGAGAGCGTTATCCGCGACAGCCAGTGTCACGGCGCTGGGCAAACCGCGCGCCACTTCAGCAGCGAAGGTCGGGCCGGAGAGAACGGCCAGAGGCCTGTCGCTCACCACCTCGCGCACCACCTCGCTCATCAAAGCGCCGCTTTTCAGCTCAACGCCTTTGGCGCAAATAACCAATGGCGCGGCGCCCTTTAATTCGCCGGTGAAATCTGCTGCCGCCGCTCGCAGGTGCTGGGCCGGTGTGGCCAGGAGAATGAGATCGGCCGAACCGAGCACCGCCATATCACCGCTCGCGGTTATGGCGGCATCGAGCGCAATGCCGGGCAGGAAGCGCGCATTCTCGCGCGCATCGTTGATCGAGACCACGACATCTTCCTCGCGCGCCCAGAGGGTAACGCTGCGCCCGGCCCGCGCCGCCGCCGCCGCCAGCGCCGTGCCCCAGGCGCCGGCGCCAACAATGCCGATGTGCTCGATTGAAGTCATATTGGAGTGAACTATGCCCGGCTAAAGCCGCCTCCCGCAAACGCTAAAAACCCTCTCCCGGACGGGAGAGGGCTGGGGAGGGGGCGAAGCAAAGCGCGCCAGCGCTACCTTTCGATTGTCCGGCACACATGCCCATGCGCGCGCAGCGTGGCGCAAAGGGTGCGCGATTTTAACGGTGTATCGAGGGGACCAACAATCAGCTCAACATATTTACCCGTATCCTCGCCGTCCGCCGCAGCCGCTTCAATGGGTTGAAATTCGAACGGCAATTTGCGCAGCAGGCCGGCATGGGTCGTACTTATAATTTGCCATGCCTCCAGCGCCGCCGCCTCGCTCTCATAGGTCGCCAGGCTGATGAGGAAGATTTCCGGCTCCGGCGGCAGGGGGGGAAGAATATCCTCATCTGCATCTGTTGTATCTGGCGCCAGTTCCGCATCAAATGCCGTTGCTTCCGCATCAAGTGCTGCATCGAGGCGTGCGACCTTATTTTCAGCGACTTGCTCAGCCTGCTCAACCGCCGGCGCCTCAACCGGCGGAGCGGCCTCAACTTCGACCGCTTCATTAGGGCCGGCAACCTTCGTTTCCGTAACCACCTCAGCTTGCTCAACTATCGGCGCTTCAGCCGGCGCTGCCTCTTCATCGAGCAAATCCTCGACCAGAAGGATGGTTCGCTCCGGTTCGGGCTGAGCAGCAATTAACAAACCCTGTTCTTCACCGCCTTCGGACGATGCAGTTTCGCCGCCGGGAGATTGCAGCTGCACCGCCGGCAAATCCTCGGGCGGCGGCACGCGGGCAGGTGGGCGGGGTTTGGGCTGAGACGGCAGGGGTTTGAGACTGTCCTCCACATCAACGGCACCCATCGGAACATTGCCGGGCGGCTCATCCGACCCGGGAACATGGGCCGGTTCGGGCGGTGTCAGTGCGATCGAGGCGAGCGGAAAATTTTCGCCGCGCCGGGCGATCGGTTCGGGTCCATCGAATATCGTCGCTGGCGGCGGCGCCTCGGGCGCGTCATCCAGGGCAGCGAGATCGATCTCGATTGCCGGCTCTTCTTTTTTGCCGGCAACGAATTCCGCCCGGCGCTCGCCAAGCGGCGTGGCGGGAATGTTGAGGCTCGGATTGGCCAGCGCCACACTCTCCCGCCCGGTGGCAAAGGTCGCTTCCGCCGGAAAACTCTCATCCTCGGCCCAGCTTGCCGAAGCCTGGCTGTAGAGCGCTTCCGCCTCGGCAAAATCCCGCTCGACGCCGAGGCCGCGGTCATAAAGATAGGCGAGCGCGGCCTGCGCCGATTCATTGCCCTTGTCCGAAGCGCGCTGATACCATTTGGCGGCCTCGCCATAGTCAAGCGCAATGCCTTCGCCGCGCTCATAGAGGGACCCGATATGGAATTCCGCCAGAGCATCGCCTTGTTCAGCCGCGCGGCGGTACCACACAAGAGCCAAGGCCGGATCGCGGGCGATGCCGATGCCGCGTTCATAGAGCAGGCCAAGTGCGGTTTGCGCGGTTGAATCGCCTTCCGCCGCCATGATAAATACCCGGTCCGCGCGCGAGCCGCGCTCGGCCTCTGGGCCGGTGGCGCCACAGGCGGCGGCAATGGTGAGAACACCAGCCAACAGCGCGCCGCGTGCAACGCGAAAGATCATCATATTTGGCTTCGGCACGCTATTCGACGACCCCCGATTCGGCCCTAAATCTACTGCGTAACGGTCATTGGCGCCAGTGCCCTAGCACCAACTCACCAGTGCCCTGACACCAACTCAATAACGCTGAATGGCGCGCCGGGACACGAGAGTAAAACGCAGCGCCAAGCTGGTACAGGATACGAGCGCGCCGGCGAGAAAGCCCCACATCAGGCCGGGCGTGCCCAATTCGGCATGAAAAGCGAGAACGTAAGCAACCGGAACCGCCACGCCCCACCACGAAACAAACTGCATAACCGGCGGCAGCCAGACATCCGCCATGCCGCGCAGAGCACCCATCAGCACCGCCTGCCCGCCATCGAAAATCAGCACGATACCGGCAATAAAAATCAACGGTACGGCAACAAAGATCACAGCCGGATCATCTGTATAGAGCTCCGCCAGCGACGTGCCGAGTGCGAAAAACAGCACGGTAAAAAAGGCCATAATAATTGTAATCAATGTTAGGGCGGACCAACCGGCGTAACGGATATCGGCCGAATTATGCCGCCCGACTGCATTGCCGACACGTATTGTCCCGGCGCCGGCTACCCCGATGGCACACATGAAAACCAGCGCCACCAGATTAAAGGCGATTTGATAGCCGGCGAGCGGAACGGTTCCCAACAGCCCAGCCAACATGGTCAAAGCGCTGAAAGCGGCGGCCTCAAGACCGCGCGCGGCACCCATGGGAATGCCGATGCGGCGTAGTTTTCGTGCAATCAGCCAAAAATTCCGAATTGCGCCACCGATTCCCAGTGCCGCCCGATCGGGTAATTTCAACACATAGAGGACGAGCGCAGCAAACATGACCCAGCGCGTAATCGAGGTTGCCAGCGCGGCGCCTTCGGCGCCCATCTCCGGCGCACCAAGGGCACCATAAATAAAAATGGCGTTGAGCCCGGCATTAAAGAAAATAGCCAAGAGCGTGAGGACCATACTGGGCAAGGGGCGGCTCAGCCCGTCGAGAAAAAACGACGTGGCGACCCACATGCCGAGGGCCGGCAGACCCCACGAGATCATACGCAGCACCGCGGCGCCGCCGCTGGCAAGCTCCGCCGATTGCCCGACGGCAACCAAAATGATTTCACCCAGGAAGCAAATTCCCGCCATCGCCAAACCGAGCACCACACCGTGCACCAAGCCGACGCGCCAATAGCTGCCGCATTCCTGCTCAGCGCCGGCGCCGTGCGCCTGGGCAACAAGCACCATGGTGCCTTGCAATAGGCCGACCGTCACCAACACCATGACCACCTGGAGCGCATTGCCAGCGGCGTAATAGGCTAGATTTAGCGTGCCGTAATGACCGATCATGGCGGTATCGACGGCAACCATGATCAGCAAACCGGCGCGCATGACAATCATCGGCCCGGCCAGGCGGACCGTACGCTTGAGATGGGTGGCGAAATTCATCGTCGGACCGGCGGCTGTGCCGGTGTCCGGGGAATCGGCGCTAAATTTTCGGGTGGACATTGTGCGACAGACTATCCGATGACAGGCGCACGGGAAAGACGGTGGTAATTGGGCCTGCTGGACAAAAAATGGCCTGAGCTGAATGTACGGCTGGCGCCGGACGCTCTGACCTATTATGATCGCGGTCCGCACCAATTCGATAGATTCGATTGCGCGGCAGACAGGATCGAACGGGATTCAGGGATTGGAAACATGGCACGAGCAGCTCACCTGACGACAAAGGGACAGGCTTCGGGAAATACCGCAATCGGCATTCGCCAACTGTGGCCGGTTTTTTTCGCCGCGCTGTTGGGCGTCTCCCTTATTTATGGCGTTGGATTGGCCAGCCCTTCAGCCCTGCACAATGCAGCGCATGATTCGCGGCATTCGCTCTCCTTCCCCTGCCACTGACCCTTAAACGAACGCCCTGAAGATGGCGTTGCTTGGCCGAATTCTTCTGCCAGCGGTTATTGCGGGACTTATTGCCGGCGCCTTTCTGACCGGCCTGCAGCATATTGAGGTCATCCCGCTCATTTATGAGGCGGAGACCTATGAAAATCCGGCGGCGGCAGGCCATACGCATGATTCGGGTGCGGGCGATGCGCATGAAACTGAGAGTCGGACGCCGGACAACGGTCTCGAACGCGCTGCTCTAACCCTACTCGCCAATATCGTCGCCACCATCGGCTTCGGCCTGTTGCTATCGGTTGCCTTTGTCGTCCTGGCGGCGAAAGGCCGCGCTGTCGCCTGGCGCACCGGTTTGCTGTGGGGACTGGCCGGGTTCGTCATATTCAATTTCGCCCCGGCGCTCGGCCTGCCACCGGAGCTTCCGGGCAGCGATGCGGCGGCGCTTGAAGGACGCCAGGGCTGGTGGATTTTGACCGTTCTCCTCACCGCGCTCGGCCTCGGGCTGATCGCCTTCGCCCGGCCGCTTTACCTGCGCGCGCTCGGTGGCGTTGCGCTCATCATCCCCCACCTTATCGGTGCGCCGGCGCCGGATCATCATGGCGGGCTTGCGCCCGAGGAAATGGCCGAGCGTTTTATCTACGCTTCTCTCGCCACCAGTGCCGCATTTTGGCTCGCGCTCGGACCGCTTACGGCGTTTCTGCACCAGCGCATCAGCCGCGCCGGGCAAGGCCGAATCTCAGCCACCTGATAGCGCCATCGCGGGCGCCCATCGCGACTTCAGGCGAAACTTGGACCAGCGCTTAAAATTCGCGAATTAATCCATCATGCGTGCTTGAATCGGGCAAGTGATGGGTGTTGAATGACTCCTGCGCCGCGTTGCCAAACAATCGGCAAATCGGCCTGATATTTCTTTCAGCCGAGCATATAAAAGCACAGGAATTCATGCAGCACCGAGGTCCCTTCGTCAGCCCGCACGGGTTGGATTCGTTAGGTATTGAGCAGGTTCAAACCGCCTACTGGAATCTAACCACCCCCTCTCTTTACGAAGAATCCATCCGCCGCGGCGAAGCCCGCGTCGCCAAGGGCGGCCCGCTGGTCGCCATGACCGGCATCCACACCGGACGCTCACCGAACGATAAGTTTTTTACGCGCGAGCCATCGACGGAAAACGACATCTGGTGGGGCGATGTCAACCGGCCGATCGATGCCGCGCAATTTGACAGCCTCGAGAGCCGCATCAAGGCCCATCTCGGCGGCAAGGATGTCTTCGTCCAGGATTGCTTCGCCGGCGCCGACCCGGCCTACCGCCTGCCGATCCGCGTGGTTTCGGAATTTGCCTGGCACAGCCTGTTCGCGCGCAACCTGTTGATCACGCCGAGCCTCACCGAGCTCAAGGATCACAAGCCTGAATTCACCATCATCCAGGCGCCCGGCTTCTCGGCTGACCCGGCGAAGGACGGGGTTAATTCGGAAACCTGCATTTTGGTCAATTTCGCCAAACGGCTGGTCCTCATTGGCGGCACCTCTTACGCCGGCGAATGTAAGAAATCGGTCTTCACCATTCTCAATTTCCTGCTGCCGGCACAGGGCGTGCTGCCCATGCATTGCTCGGTCAACACGGGAAAAGGTGGTGATTCGGCGATCTTTTTTGGCCTCTCCGGCACCGGCAAGACAACCCTTTCCGCCGATCCCGACCGCACCCTGATCGGCGACGATGAGCATGGCTGGTCGGACAATGGCTTGTTCAACTTCGAAGGCGGCTGCTACGCCAAGATGATCCGCCTCTCGGCCAAGGCGGAGCCCGAGATTCACGCCACAACAAAGATGTTCGGCACCGTGCTTGAGAATGTCGCGATGCATGACGAGACGCGCGAGCTTGATCTCGACGACGCCACCTTCACCGAAAATACGCGCGGCGCCTATCCGCTGTCCTTCATTCCCAACGCCAGCGCCGACGGCATCACCGGCCATCCGGATAATGTCATCATGCTCACGGCGGACGCGTTCGGCGTGCTGCCGCCGATTGCGCGGCTCAGCCCGGAACAGGCGATGTATCATTTTCTCTCGGGCTATACGGCAAAAGTCGCGGGCACCGAAAAAGGCCTGGGCAAGGAACCGCAAGCCACTTTCTCGACCTGCTTCGGCGCGCCCTTCATGCCGCGCCATCCATCCGTCTATGCGGAAATGCTGCGCGACAAGATCGAGCAGACCGGGGCAAAATGCTGGCTCGTCAATACCGGCTGGACCGGTGGCGCCTATGGTGTCGGCGAACGGATGAAAATATCCCACACCAGGGCGCTGTTGCGCGCCGCGCTCGACGGCTCGCTCAACAAGGTCCAGATGCGACGCGATGCCTGTTTTGGCCTTGAAGTGCCGGAATCCTGCCCCGGCGTGCCGGATGAGGTGCTCAACCCGCGCGATACCTGGGGCGACAAAAGCGCCTATGACAGCCAGGCCAGCGACTTGGTCGGACGCTTCCACAATAATTTCACACAATTCGAAACCCATGTCAGTGAAGCGGTTAAGGCGGCCGCACCACACGCCGCCTAACTCCGCACAAAAATTTAGCCGGGGGGGTAACAGGCAATGATTTCGAGTGACGCACGCTATTCGAAGAAAACCGCAGAGGTGAGCGGCGCCCGCATGGCCTATGTCGAAACCGGCAGCGGCGATCCGATCGTATTTCTGCACGGCAACCCGACCTCATCTTATTTGTGGCGTAATGTGATACCCCATCTGGAAGGTCTTGGGCGCTGTATCGCACCCGACCTGATTGGCATGGGAGATTCGGACAAGTTGCCCGGGTCCGGCCCGGACAGTTATCGTCTGGTCGATCATATCGATTATTTGGACGGACTGCTGGCGGCCCTCGGCGTGAGCGAAAATGTGCTGTTCGTCGCGCATGATTGGGGCGGCCCACTCGCCTTCGATTGGCTGAGACGGCACAGTGCGGCGGCAAAGGGCATTGCCTATATGGAAACCATCGTGACGCCGATGAGTTGGGCCGGTTGGCCCGACGCGGCGCGCGACCTGTTCCAGGCGTTCCGCTCGCCAGCCGGCGAGAAAATCATTTTGGAAAAAAATACTTTCGTCGAAAAGGTCCTGCCGGGCTCGGTCCTGCGCCAGCTCGACGAAGCGGAGATGGCGGCCTACCGCAAGCCATTTGAAGAGCCGGGCGAAGGCCGGCGGCCGACCCTCACCTGGCCGCGCCAACTGCCGATGGACGGCGAGCCGGCCGATGTGGTCGAAATCGTCAAGGCCAACGACACTTTTATGAGCGCCAGCCAAATGCCGAAATTGCTCATCAATGCAGAGCCCGGCGCTATTCTGAAAGGCCCGCTGCGCGAGCATTGTCTAGCCTGGCCGAATACGCAGGAAGTCACCGTCGCCGGCAATCATTTCATTCAGGAAGATTCGCCGGATGAAATCGGCCAGGCGATCGCAGATTGGTATCGCGGCCTCTAGTCCACCCTAAATTTACCGACCCCATCATGGAGAATAAAAGTAATGCAGTATTTTGATGACCTGCCCTACACCGTGGCTGTGGTCGGCGCCGGCAGCGGCATTGGCAAGACGACGGCGGAACTGATCGGGTCGATGGGCGTCTCTGTCGGTTGTCTCGACAAAAATGCGGAGGCGGCCGAAGATACCGCGCAGGCGATCGAGGCGGCGGGCGGCAAGGCCTGCTCCTACGCCATGGAAGTAACCGACCCGGCAAGCGCCAAAAGCGCGCTCGATCATGTCGAAGATATACTCGGCAACATCTCAGGCCTGGTGAATTGCGCCGGCATCACCGGCAAAACAGCGGTGCTCGGCGCGGATGTCGATCTCGATGATTTCGACCAGGTGCATGATATCAACGTCAAGGGTGCGCTGATCGTTTCCCAGGCAGTGCTGCCCAGCATGTTGGCACGTGGTTATGGCCGCGTGCTGCACGTCGCCTCGATCTCCGGCAAGGAAGGGAATTCCGGCATGCTGGCTTATTCGACCTCCAAGGCCGGGCTGATCGGCATGGTCAAGGTACTGGGCAAGGATTACGCCGAATCGGGCGTTACCATCAACGCCATCGCACCGGCCGTGGTGCGGACACCGATGGTCGATGTTCTGCCGAAAGAAACCGTCACCTATATGACCGATAAAATCCCGATGAAACGCTGCTGCGAGCTTAGCGAAGTGGCGCAGTTGATCGCCTGGACCATCTCACCGGCGTGCAGCTTCAACACCGGCTATGTGTTTGACATGACCGGCGGGCGCGCCACCTATTAGTTTAATCGACGACGATGATTTCGCCGAGAAAGCTCTCTTGAATGCGAATCGTCGCGACACCGCTTTGGATCGACTGCGTCGGAACGACGGCGGTGGCGGCGGAATAGCCATCGGCGGCGTAGCGCCGGGTGATGGCATGGGAGATGCTGTAGAGATCGCTTACCGAGACCTCACTGCCAATATAGTGCCGGTAAATCGGCAGTAATTCACGCGCCGAATAGATTGAGGAACCGTCGATGATGACGCCGGCCAACTCAAAGCGCATCTCGGCCGCATCCTCTTCAGGCAGAATATCGACAGCCAGATCGCCAGATTCTTCCTGACTATCGAGCGCCGCATCAATTCTCGCCCATTCCGATTGTTCTTCCTCCAATTCTTCTTCCAATGCCGGTTTGGTTGCGCTCGTTTCATCCGCGCCCTCCGCGCGTTCCGCAACCGCTTGCGGCTCGGGCTCCAACGCGGCAACCACCTGTTCCACCTCCGGCTCGACAACCTGCTCGACCATAGCGACTTCGGCCTCAGGCGGTTGCTCGGGCTCCGGAGCAACGACAGTAATCTCAGCCTTTTCCGGCTCAGGTTCCGGTGTCTCGACCACGATCTCGACCTCTTCCGGCTCGGGCTCCGGCGTTTCGACAACGACCTCGACCTCCTCCGGCTCAGGCTCCGGCGTTTCGACAACGACCTCGATCTCTTCCGGCTCAGACTCCGGCGCCACTGCGGCGATCTCGATCTCTTCCGTTTCGGCGGCAACGATCTCCGGCGCCGCTTCGTCGGCAACAATATCCACGGTCTGTTCGGCGTAATCGCCCCGAGTGACCTCTTCGGGGTCCATCTCAGGCTCGCTGCTCTCGACCGGCTCGACCACAGCGACGATCGTTTCTTCTGGTGCCTCCTCGGGCACCGTCTCTGCCACTGCCTCGACCACGGCAGCGTCTTCCGCCGCCGGTGTTTCGCCCGCCCCATCCTTGGTATCCAGGCGTGAAGCCAATTTCGGCATGACGGCGCCGAAATCGCGCCCCTGGGCGCTGAACAGCTCGGCCACATTGTTGAAGAGGACAGCGCTGGTCAACGGATGGACGCGCTCGATCTCGGCCAGGATACCGAGGGCGCGGCGATACAGCGGCTCGGCCTCGGCAAATCTCGCTTCGAGATAATAAAGTTGCGCCAAATCGTTCAAACTAACGGCCACCGCCATGTGATTGGGGCCGAATTCCATCTCCTTGATCTTAATCGTCCGGAGATAGAGCGTTTCCGCCTCATCATAGCGACCCTGCCAGCGATACAATTTAGCCAATTTTCCGACCAATACGGCGGTGGTGCGGTGGCCCATGCCCAAGGATCGCTCGGCCGACTGCACGGCCTCGACCAACAGCGGCTCAGCCTCCCCGAGATGGCCCATCTCAATATGCAGCTCGGCAACATTAGCGTAGAGAACGGCCGAAGTCGGGTGACCCTCGCCAAACTCGCTTTCATGCAATTCGATCAGTTTAAGCGCATGCGGCAGTGCCTCTTCAAAGCGGTCCTGCGCATAGTGCGTGGCATAGAGGTTGTAGGTATCGAGAAGCGCGTCCGATTGCGCCCAGCCCGTGGCCGGGGCCAGCGCGAACGCCGCAACCGCCGCTATCGCCCACCTTCTGGCCTTCATGAACTGAATACCAAGGGGTGGTGATAGTGACACATAGGGATCGCCCCTGCGGCCTGTCGGGTAGGAGGGAGGCCGCAGGCGATGCGGCGCATCGGCAAGGCCTTCCGACGCCCTCCAACAGGCCGCAGGGGCGACCGGTTCGGCGGCTTACCAAGGCTTTCGGACGGCGTCGCGCGTGCCTTGCGATGTGCCGCATCGCCACGCCCCACGCTCCTAGCCGAAAGCCTTGGTAAGCCGTCCCTATGCGCCACTATCACCACCCCTTGGTATTTAACTCCCGAATCATGCCCCATAAAAAACCCCAGAGCCGCCCGCGTCAACAATTAGGCGCATGCGTGTGGCACGCCAGGACATCGCCGACCAAATAAAGCGAACCGCAGACGAGGATGCGGCCCGGGCCGTCCTGTCGTGAAATCCACGCCAGCGCCGCCTTTACATCTTTAGCCTCATGATTTGGCAAACCGAGGCCCGCCGCCGCCGCCGAGATATCTTCTGGTGCCAAACTGGCAGTTTCACCCGGCACGGCGACCCCGGTCACGCTGGCCGCGAGGGGCGCAAGCGGGCGGAGGAAATCTTCCGGCGCCTTGCTGTTGATCATGCCGATGATCAAATGGAGCGGCTTATCCGTCCAATCCCGGGCCGCCGCCAGCGCCTCTCCAGCCGCCGCATTGTGGCCCCCATCGAGCCACACTTCCCAGCCTGCCGACATATCGGACAAGGATATTTGCTGCAACCGGCCGGGCCAACGGGCGCCGGCGAGACCCTCAGTAATCGCCGCGTGCGGCAACGCACCCGCCGCCAGCACCTCGACACAGGCAATGGCGATCCCGGCATTGCCGATCTGATGCGCGCCGGCGAGAGCGGGCAGGGGAAAGTGCGATTTTCCCGATGATGATTCGAAATTAAAGCCGTCACCGCCGGGGTGAACATCCCATTCAACGCCGTAGCGCAGGAGAGGTGTTCCGAGAGTGGCAGCGCGGTCCTCGATTGCGGCGAGCGCAGCTGGCATCTGGGCGCCGATCACCGCCGGTACCCCAGCCTTCAGAATACCCGCCTTCTCAGCCGCGATGCCGACCAGCGTATCGCCAAGATATTGCGTATGATCGATCGACACCGGCGTAATGGCCGAAAGCGCCGGGCGCGCCACAACATTGGTCGCATCGAGCCGCCCGCCGAGGCCAACCTCCAGCAAAAGAATATCGGCGGCGCTGCGTTCGAACGCGAGCAAGGCGGCAGCGGTGGTGATTTCAAAAAATGTGATCGGCGCACCTTCGTTAGCAGCTTCGCATTCCGCCAACAGAGCGGTGAGTTGCGCCTCGTCGATATCCCTGCCAGCAAGCCGGATGCGCTCATTAAAATGCACCAGATGGGGCGAAACATAGCTATCCACGCGCTGGCCTCTGGCGCTGAGGATGGCGTCTAAATAGGCCAGGGTGCTGCCTTTGCCGTTAGTACCGGCAATATGAATGACAGGCGGCAGGCGGGTTTCGGGATTGCCCAAATTTTTCAGCAACCGTTCCATACGGCCGAGCGAAAGATCAATCAGCTTGGGATGCAATTGCTGCAGCCGAGCGAGAATGCGGCCGCTCGCTTCCGCCGGTTTGCCCGTCATGCCGGGATGCGCCGCCTCGCCCGGGCCTCTGTCAGGGTGCCGGCGTCTCGGCGCGCGCAAGCTCGACGACTTGAGCGGGCGCGGCGGTATTGCGCAACAGGGATATTGTCTTCGCCAAGGTGTCGCGCAAATCATGGCGCCGGACCACCATGTCGATCATGCCGTGCTCGAGGAGATGCTCGGCGCGCTGAAAGCCTTCCGGCAGCTTTTCACGGATCGTATCCTCGATTACCCGCGCGCCGGCAAAGCCGATCACCGCGCCGGGTTCGGCAATGGCAATATCGCCCAACATGGCGAAGGATGCCGTCACGCCGCCGGTGGTCGGGTGGGTGAGCACAACGATATAGGGCAGATGCGCTTCTTTCAGTTCATCCACCGCGATGGTGGTGCGCGCCATTTGCATCAGCGACAATGTGCCTTCCTGCATTCGCGCCCCGCCCGACGCCGGGACGACGATAAACGAAGAATCCTGCAACACCGCGAGCCGCGCGCCATTCAGTAGCGCTTCGCCGACCGCCACCCCCATCGAGCCGCCGAGAAAGGAAAAATCGAACGCCGCGACGACGACCGGATTGCCACCGATCGTGCCATGGGCAACGATGACGGCATCCTGATGGGCGTTACTGCGCGCATCTTTCAGGCGGTCGGCATAGCGCTTGCGGTCACGAAAACGTAAGGGATCGTTTGTCACCTCGGGCAGCTCGATGGTTTGAAACTCGCCGTCATCGAACATGTAGGAGAGGCGCTTGTTCGCATCGAGGCGCAAATGGTGATCGCAGTGCGGGCAGACACGCTGATTGTTTTCAAGCTCGCGGTGAAAAATCATCTGCTCGCAATTGGGGCACTTTTCCCACAAATCATGCGGGATATCGTCCTTGCGAAAGAGGCCCCGCACCTTCGGGCGGGCGAAGCGATCGAGCCAACTCATGTTGCAGCTTCCCTTTTGCTTTGGCGCACACCGGCGCTCAAATCGCGCACCAGCGATAGCGCCGCATCAACCGTTTGCGGCGACCCGGCACCGCTATCGTCCAACGTGTTTTCGATGGCGGAAATAATGGCCGAGCCGACCACCGCCGCATCGGCCACACGCGCCACATCGCCAGCCTGTTGCGGCGTTTTGATGCCGAAACCAACAGCAATCGGCAGGTCCGTATGACGGCGCAGACGCGCCACCGATTCGTCGATCGAGCCAGCGCTTGCCGCACCGGCGCCGGTGATGCCGGTAATCGAAATATAATACACGAAACCCGAGCTGTTCTCGAGCACACGCGGCAGGCGCGCATCGTCCGTGGTCGGCGCGGTCAGGCGGATAAAAGCGAGGCCGGCTTCGAGGGCCGGCAGACAAAGCTCCGAGTCTTCCTCCGGCGGCAAATCGACGATGATCAATCCATCGAGCCCGGCATCTAGCGCATCGCGCAGGAAGCGCTCGACGCCATAGATATATATCGGATTGTAATAGCCCATGAGAATGAGCGGCGTCTCGCCATCCTCTTCGCGGAAGCGCCGCACCAAGCCAATGGTTTTCTCGAGCGTGATGCCGGCCTTGAGCGCGCGCTGACCGGCGACCTGAATAACCGGCCCGTCGGCCATGGGATCGGTGAAGGGCGAGCCGATTTCAATAATGTCGGCGCCGGCGGCAGGCAGGCCGCGCAAAATCTCAAAAGACGTTTCGATATCCGGGTCGCCCATCATGGTGAAGGTCACCAGGCCGCTGCGACCTTCCGACTTCAGCGCCTGGAAGCGCCGTTCGATGCGCCAGCTCATATTTCCATCTCCAGCGCTTCGGCCACCGTGAAAATATCCTTATCACCGCGGCCGCACATATTCATCACGATGATATGGTCCTTCGGCAAAGTGGGCGCAATTTTGCCAACGTGGGCCAGAGCATGGGCCGGCTCCAATGCCGGGATAATGCCTTCGAGACGCGAGCAAAGCTGAAAGGCTTCGAGCGCTTCTGTGTCCGTGATCGGCTCATAGTCAATCCGCCCGGCATCCTTGAGCCAGGAATGTTCCGGCCCGATGCCGGGATAATCGAGCCCGGCGGAAATGGAATGGGCTTCGTTGATCTGACCATCTTCGTCCTGCAACAAATAGGTGCGGTTGCCGTGCAACACGCCCGGACTGCCGGCGCTGAGCGAGGCCGCGTGCTTACCGGTCTCGATACCGTGCCCCGCCGCCTCGACGCCGACCATGGCAACACCTTCATCGTCGAGGAAGGGATGAAACAGGCCAATCGCATTCGAGCCGCCGCCAACGCTGGCAACCAGCGTGTCGGGCAGGCGGCTTTCGGCTTCGAGCATTTGCTCGCGCACCTCCTCGCCAATGATGGATTGGAAATCGCGCACCATCTCAGGATAGGGATGCGGGCCGGCAACCGTGCCGATCAGATAATAGGTCGATGCCACATTGGTAACCCAATCGCGCAACGCCTCGTTCATGGCGTCTTTCAGCGTCATCGAGCCGGAGGTAACCGGCACCACTTCCGCGCCCAACAATTTCATACGAAAAACATTGGGCTTTTGCCGCTCGATATCGACCTCGCCCATATAGACCGTGCATGGCAGATCGAAAAGTGCACACACCGTTGCCGTGGCGACACCATGCTGACCGGCGCCGGTCTCGGCGATAATGCGCGTTTTTTCCATGCGCTGGGCGAGGAGAATTTGGCCGATGCAATTATTGATCTTGTGCGCGCCGGTATGGTTGAGCTCGTCGCGCTTGAAATAGACCTTGGCGCCGCCCCAATGCTCGCTCAGGCGCTCGGCATAATAGAGCGGGCTCGGGCGGCCGACATAATGCTTGAGCCAATAATCCATATCGGCGGCAAAGGCGGCGTCATTCTTGGCCGTCTCCCAGGCGGTTTCAAGATCGAGGATAAGCGGCATCAGGGTTTCGGCGACATAGCGCCCGCCATAGATGCCGAAATGGCCGTCTTTGTCCGGCCCGACGCGAAATGAGTTGGCTGTGTTCATCTTCTATCCGAGTTAAAATTCGCCCACGTTACAGCTCGGCGCCAAGGGCAAGAAACTGGCGTACAAGCTCGGCGTCTTTTTTCCCCGGCGCCGATTCGACACCGGAAGAAACGTCTACCGCCCGGGCGCCCGATATCCTAACCGCTTTGGCCAGATTGTCGATATCAAGCCCGCCGGAAAGCAACCATGGCAGGCCTGCCGCCGGTTGTGGCTCGTTCGCAAGCATCGTCCAATCAAAAGCCAGTGCATTACCGCCGGGCAATGCGCCGCGCAGACTTTTCGGCGCCTTGGCATCGAACAGAATCCAATCGGCAACGGTGTGATAGGGCGTGGCCGCATCACTGTCACCGGGCGCCGCGAGCTTGATCGCCTTGATGATGCCGGCGCCGGTGCGCAACTTTATCTCAGCTGCGCGCTCGACGCTCTCACTGCCGTGCAACTGGATAAAATCCAAATCCAGCTGGGCCATGACGCTATCCAACAAATCATCGTCGGGATCGACAAACACGCCGACCCGCGAGATCTCGTCCGGCACCGGCAGGGCGAGCGCACCCGCCTGCTCAGGCGCAACGCAGCGCGGCGACGGCGGATAAAACACAAAGCCGACAAAGCGCGCGCCGCCAGCCACCGCTGCCGCAACGGCAATGGCATCGCTCAGGCCGCAAATCTTCACGCTTAGGGACATCTAATAATCCACTTGGTGATGCAAGCAAATGCATGGCTGCGCGCTTATTCGACGAATCGAGGGGCCGCGTCAAGAACTTCGGTCGCTACGCGGCGTCTCCGGGTGGCGCGATGCGATTTTGCCCGGGCTCCGCCTTGCCCGCCTGGGCTTGTTCCTTCTCCGCTTCATCGAGGCGTTGGCGCAATGTCGAAATTTCGCGCTCCAAGGCGCGCACATGGCGCCTGCCCTGGCGCGCTTCGGCGCGCCAGCGATGATCGAACAGCCAACGGATGACGGCGCCAAGGATAAAGCCGAAAGCAAGCGCGCCAATTACCGCGGCCCAGAGCGGGATATCCAATTCATAGGGCAGGGGATCGAAATGAACGCCCACCGCCGTCCGGTTGGCGATGGCAAAGGCGATGACGATAAAGGCCACCGGAATCGCAATTATCCAGCCGATAAATCTCACGCCGTTTCCTTCAGCGCCTTCGCTCCACGCCCGCGGGCGCGCCGCCATGAAAATCGGCGCGGCTTATCCTTGATTGATGCGCTCGCGCAATTCCTTGCCGGTCTTGAAAAACGGCAAATGCTTCTTCGCCACATTGACCGATTCGCCGGTGCGCGGGTTGCGCCCGACGCGTTCGCCGCGCGCGCGCACCGAAAAGGCGCCGAAGCCGCGCAGCTCGACCCGGTCACCGCGCGCCAAGGCGGCACTGATCTCATCGAACACCTTGTTTACCACGCGTTCAAAATCACGGTGATAGAGGCGCGGGTCGGGATACATTTCGGCCAGCCGCTGAATCAGTTCAGATTTGGTCATGCCATCGCTTTCCTTCTCGCCGTCCCAATTACGCTGCTCTAATTGCACCGCTCTAATTGCACTGCCCCATTTGCGCCGATCACGAGCAAACTATCGTTTTATTTGGGTTTTTTCACTCGCGACCGAGCCCAGGGTGCCAAACGGCGAGGAGGCCGTCAAGCGTGAGACGCCTCGGCAAAACCGCGCCGCCGACCGAAGAGACGAGGCGCTCGACAATATCTTCGCGCTCATCGGTCTCTAAATCATAGAGCGGCAGGGTCGCTGGCACGCCGCGCTGACTGTCGAGCCAGGCCAAAGCCTCCGGCTCACCGCCGATTTCATCGACCAGGCCATTGGCCACCGCCTGGCGGCCGGTGAACACGCGCCCATCCGCCAAAGCCTCTGCCACCGGGCGCTCCAGGCCACGTCGCTCGGCCAGTAGATCGATGAAAAGGTCATACATATCGTCGACCACCGCTTGCGCCGCCGCCCGGCCGCTTTCGTTGAGCGTCTCAAAGGGCGAGGGCACGCCTTTTAAGGGCGCGCTTTTGATCGCTTCGGTGACAATGCCGAGATCGCTCAGCATGCGGCTCACTTCAGCGGTTTGCAGAATCACGCCGATCGAGCCGGTGACGGTGGAATTGCGCGCCAAAATATGCTCGGCGGCGAGTGCCGTCATATAGCCGCCCGATGCCGCCGTGCCACCCATGACGGCGATCACCGGCTTAGTGGCCGCCACTTTGCGCAAGCCCAGATACAGCGCTTCGCTGCCCGCCATGGTGCCGCCCGGCGAATCGATCCTGACGATCAGCGCGCGGACATCACTATCCTCGGCAATCTCCGCCAACATTTCCTCACGCAGGGGATCGTCGATGATCAGGCCGGTGACCCAGAGGCGGGCGATATAATCGCCGCCGGCCGGGCCATCAAGGGCAAAGCGGCCGATGGCAACGACGATCAGCGCGATCACGGCGACGACCGCGAGCGCGCGCCATACGGCGACGCCACGCTTGAGACGCCGGCGATCAAGTAGCCTATCCGGGTCGAGCATCATTTCCGCCGCTCACTCCCCGTGTTGACGTGTGAAAAACCGGATATATCAGCGCCGACAAGCGCCCCGGTTCAGGCGCTTGTTTCGTCTTTGCCGTCCTCTTCACCGCCCTCAGCCGCTTCAGCTTCCGCCTCGGCAGCGTCATCAGCATTGTCTTCAGCCGGTGCTTCATCGGCAGCTTCTGCTTCCGGTGTGGCTTCAACTTCCGCTGCCGCTTCCTGCTTACGGCTAATCGCCGCGCCGAGAATATCGCCAAGGCTGGCGCCGGAATCGGTCGAGCCATATTCCTCAACCGCCTGCTTCTCTTCCTCGACCTCAAGCGCCTTGATCGAGAGGGTGATACGCCGCCCGCCACGATCGATCTGCATCAGCTTGGCGTCGAACTTATCACCGACGGCAAAGCGGTCGGGGCGCTGCTCGTTGCGGTCGCGCGCCAGATCGGAACGGCGGACAAAGCCCGGCAGGCCGTCCAGCACTTCGACGTCGATGCCTTGATCGCTCACTGCCGTCACCGTGCAGGTGACCGGCTGGCCGCGTTTGCCATGCGCCACCTGGAAGGGATCGTTGTCGAGCTGCTTGATGCCGAGACCGATGCGCTCTTTCTCGATATCGATCGAGAGCACTTTGACTTTGGTCTTGTCACCCTTGCTGAATTTCTGGATCGCGGTTTCACCCGGTACCGCCCAATCGATATCGGACAAATGCACCATGCCGAATATCTCGCCCGACAGTTCGACGAACAGGCCGAACTCGGTGATGTTCTTGATCTCGCCCTCAAGAACCGTGCCTTCCGGATTGTTCTCTTCGAACGATGTCCACGGATTGTCGAGGCATTGCTTGAGACCGAGGCTGATGCGCCGCTTGTCGGGATCGACATCGAGCACCATGACTTCGACTTCCTGGCTGGTCGAAACGATCTTGCCGGGATGGACGTTCTTCTTGGTCCAACTCATCTCGGAGACATGGACGAGGCCCTCAACGCCGGGCTCGAGCTCAACAAATGCACCATAATCGGTGATGTTGGTCACCCGGCCGGTATATTTGGCGCTGATCGGGTACTTGGCCGCGACGCCCTCCCACGGATCGGCCTCGAGCTGCTTCATGCCGAGGGAAATACGCTGGGTCTCGGAATTGAAACGGATCACCTGCACCTTGACGCTCTGGCCGATTTGCAACGCATCTGTCGGATGGTTGACGCGGCGCCAGGCAATATCGGTGACATGCAATAGGCCATCGACGCCTCCCAAATCGACGAATGCGCCGTAATCGGTGATATTTTTGACAATACCCTCGAGCACTTGGCCTTCGTGCAGATTGGCGATCAACTCGTTGCGCTGCTCAGCGCGGGTGTCTTCCAACACGGCGCGGCGCGAGACAACGATATTGCCGCGCCGGCGGTCCATTTTCAAAATCTGGAAGGGCTGCTCGGTGCCGATCAGCGGCTGGATATCGCGCACCGGGCGGATATCAACTTGGCTGCCTGGCAGAAACGCCACGGCGCCATCGAGATCGACGGTGAAGCCGCCTTTGACCCGGCCAAAAATGACGCCATCGACGCGCAAACCGTCTTCATGGGCCTTTTCGAGTTTTTCCCAGGCTTCTTCGCGGCGCGCGCGCTCACGGCTGAGCACTGCTTCGCCGCGGCGATTTTCGATGCGTTCAATGAAAACCTCGACTTTGTCGCCGACTTTAAGCTCGGCCGGCTGGCCGGGAGCTGCGAATTCCTTCAGTGGCACCCGTCCCTCGACCTTGAGACCGACATCAATCAATGCCGCGTCATTATCGATGGAAAGCACCGTGCCTTTGATCAGGCGGCCTTCGAACTTGGCGCTATCGCCGACAAATTCGTCGAGCATCTCGGCGAAGTTTTCGGTGCTGGGCGCTTGCTCCTCGGAAGTCTCAGAGGTTTGCGTTGTCATCTGTTCTCCTGTCCAATCATTTTCATCTCTATAGCCCGGCCCCCATGGCCCGGCTGGGGAATGCTCTCAAATACGCGGCAAGCGGCGGAACCCGTAGCGATTGGCTGGGCTACCCGACCCGCGCCGCGATATATGAAAGCGCCAAATCAAACACCTCGTCCGGTGAAAGACCTGTGGTATCGATCGTGAGTGCATCTTCCGCCGCCTTCAACGGCGCGACCGCGCGTCCGCTGTCACGGGCGTCGCGATCCTTCATTTCTTGCAAAACGCGCGATTCTATACTCTCCACGCCGCGTAATCGCAACTCTTTCGCGCGCCGCGCCGCACGTGTTTCTGCCGAGGCCTCAAGATAAATCTTACCGGTGGCTTCCGGGCAGACCACCGTGCCGATATCGCGGCCATCCAAAACCGCCCCTGGCGGGGTCGCGGCGAAGTCGCGTTGATAGGCCAAAAGGGCCGCGCGGACCGGCGGATGAGCGGACAGGATCGAGGCCGCCTGACCGACCTCCTCGTCGCGCAAATGGGGCGATTTCAGATCATTTTCAGCAAGATTTCGCGCCGCGGCCTCGGCGGTGGCGGCATCCGCCGGATCCCCGCCGCTCTCTAACAGGCGCACGGCGGCGGCGCGGTAAAGCCCACCGGTGTCGAGATGGCGGAGCGTAAAATGATCGGCCAACCGACGCGCCAGAGTGCCTTTACCGGAAGCCGCCGGGCCATCGACAGCGATTATTATTGCTTCAGACATTGTTGATATTTCCACCCAAATTATTCATCAATTCGACGAAGCCCGGGAAACTGGTGGCGATCGGCGCACCGTCATCGATGGTAATGCTGCCCTGCGATGCCATGCCAAGCACCAGAAAGGCCATGGCGATGCGGTGATCGAGGCGGCTTTCGATTTGCGCCCCGCCGGGTGGCGGACCGCCGGCACCATCGATCAATATATCGTCACCATCCGCCGCCACCCGAACGCCGCAGGCGGTGAGCCCCTCAACGATCGCGGCGAAGCGGTCGCTTTCTTTGTGGCGTAATTCACCGAGGCCGCGGAGACGGCTCTCTCCGTGCGCATAGGCCGCGAGGATGGCGAGGATGGGATATTCATCGATCATACTTGGTACGCGTGCAGCCGGCACATCGATGGCGCGTAATTCGGAGGCGCTGACGGCAATATCGGCAGCCGGCTCGCCCGAGAGCTCGCGCGCCTCAAGCAATTCGACCTTGCCACCCATCTCGGCGACGCAATCGAGCAGACCTGAGCGCAGCGGATTGATGCCGACATTCTTAAGCAGCACGTTGGAGCCCGGCACGATCAGCGCAGCGCCAAGCGGGAAGGCGGCGGAGCTGATATCGGCCGGCACCGATAGATCGGCGGCGCGTAATTCCGGCTGCCCGGCCAGGGTGATCCTGCGCCCGCCGGACGCTTCCTCCTCAACTCGCACATCGGCGCCAAAATGGCGCAACATGCGCTCGCTATGATCGCGGCTCGGCGCCGGCTCGATGATGCTGGTCTCGCCCGGCGCCGCCAGGCCAGCCAGCAGGACCGCCGATTTCACCTGGGCCGAGGCGACCGGAAGGGTGTATTCAATCGGCAAAAGATCATTGCTGCCGGTGAGCGCCAGCGGCAGGCGGCAGGCACTGCGCGCGGTGATCTTGGCGCCCATGCGCCTAAGCGGCTCTGCCACCCGCTTCATTGGCCGCGACAGCAGCGAATCATCGCCACTAAAATAACTGGTGAAGGCATGGCCGGCAGCGATCCCCATGAGGAGGCGCACCGCGGTGCCGGCATTGCCGAGATCAAGCACACGCGCCGGTTCGGCAAAACCACCGACGCCAACGCCCCAGACACGCCATTTGCCCGGGCCCTGGCAGTCGAGCTCGACACCATATTCACGCAGCGCGCCCGCTGTCGCCAACACATCGCCGCCCTCGAGCAGGCCGTGGATGTGCGTTTCACCGACCGCGAGCGCGCCAAACATCAAAGCGCGGTGCGAAATGGACTTATCGCCCGGCAAAACGGCCTCGCCAGCCAAAGCCGCCGCTGTCGCCGAAACCAGCGGATTAGCGCTCGCCGCAGCCCGTTCCCCGGCGCCAATTTCTGGCGCACTGGATTGATCTAAAATGATTTGTTCGCTTTTCTTCACACTGAGTCTCTAACATAAGCTTGGCCGCCGGAAAACGAAGTGGCATGGCCAATGTCATTTTATTTTTGACAGAGTCTTCTTTACGTGGCAATTCGGCACACGCATTTGCTTGTCCGTGCGTATCCAAAGTCATAAGGGGAGAGATTAATCGTGGCGAATCCAAAATGGGGCACCAAACGTATGTGCCTCGGCTGCGGTAAACGATTTTACGACATGCAGCGCAGTCCGATCGCATGTCCATCCTGCGATGCGCCGTTCGAAATCATCCCGCCGGGAAGAACGAGACGCCAGCGTGCCCCTGTCGAAGTGGTGGCCGCACCCGTCGTCGAGACACCCGTCGCTGCCCCCGTTGAAGTGGAGGGCGAGGAAGTGAAACCGGTCGAAGACGAGACCGGCGGCACGGAAGATATTGCTGAGGCCGACGAAAAAGACGCCGAAACCCTGGAGGATCCATCGGAATTAGGCGAGGACGAAGACGACGTCGCCGAAGTTCTCGACGGCATGGAAGAACCGGACAAGACGGACATTTGAGAAAGAAATCTTGTCCCGGACTTGCGCGAACGCCTGGCGTTCCATATTTTTGAACCAGCGCGCGCAAAATCGCATGGGGCCATAGCTCAGTTGGGAGAGCGCTTGAATGGCATTCAAGAGGTCGGCGGTTCGATTCCGCCTGGCTCCACCAAATCTCGGGGAGCCTAGCTGACACCGGCTAGGCCCCTCTACGAATCTAAGCGGCGCTTCTGATGACGCCTTTATTGCCGAGGTGAATTTCGGCGAATTGGCCGTAGCTTTTTTCGAATGAGAGCTCAATGGCGCCTGACGTCGTCGTCGTGCCGCTGCCCATTTCAGCCAACTCAAATTCGAACCCATGTGGCAAATCAATGCGCGCGCGGTGGATGTTTCCGGTGGCCGGGTTGCGAATCGGCTCACCGATGCCGTCGATCACGCCGGGCACGACGAGACGCGCGGTTCTGTTCTCGACATCTACCTCGAAATCGATCGGTAGAAACAGAGGATCATGAATCTTACTCGACATGGTGGTGTAGACAGACCAGACCGTCGTCATGGGCTCGGTTTCCTCGCCCTTCAAAATACGAAACACGGCATCGCGCTGGGCATCGCTCGCGCTTTCATCGATGATGACCTGCATTTCGCCGTCGCCGCCATGCACCGGGCCAGGCCATTTGTAAACGGCGGCCGCGCGCACGCCATCCAGTTTGACATCCCCAAAATGCCCTTCGTCGATTTGATAGCCGACCGCCGCTTCGCAGGTGCCATGCGTCGGCAGAGCATTGAATTGACAGGGGCAACCATAGTCGCAATTGCAATTTGCAAATTCGCGCGCCTTTATTCGCCAATCGATCATAAGATTTATCCCTCCCCGGATATTATTGTTCTATCGATTCTTTCAGCATGCCCGCCACCATTTGGGCCATCTCCTCTTTGTCGTAGGGCTTCCAAATGATCGGCACGCCTTCCATTACCTGGCCGCTATCGGCGAGATATTCCTCACGGTAGCCAGACATGAACAGCAGCTTGAGGCCGGGCCTGAGACGCAGGCCAATCTCGGCAACCTGGGGTCCGTTCAGGCCGTGCGGCATGGCGATATCGGAAAACAAAAGATCGATACGCTCATTGCCCTCCAATACCGCCTGGGCGGCGCGGCCATCGCCCGCCTCGATCACATGATAGCCCAACTCGCGCAATAATTTTGCCACCAGATAGCGCACCTCGGCTTCATCCTCGACGAGCAGAATCGACTTCTTCGGCGGGCCGGCACGGGCCACCTTGCCGGGCAAATTTTGTTCCGTCGCCTTGGGCAGATAGAGGGCAACCGTGGTGCCTTTGCCGACTTGGCTATCAATTTTGGCGAAGCCGCCCGATTGTTGAGCAAACCCGAAAACCATACTCAAGCCGAGGCCTGTTCCCTTGCCGACTTCCTTGGTGGTGAAAAAGGGCGTTACCGCGTTTTCGATCAGCTCCGCCGACATACCGATGCCTTCATCGCGCACCGAGAGCCGCACATAGTCGCCGGCGGCGACATCAAGAAGATTTGCCGCCTCCTGTTCGTCGATGACCGCGTTTTCCGCGATGATCGTAATGCTGCCGCCATTGGGCAGTGCATCGCGCGCATTGACCGCAAGGTGGAGAAGTGTGTTGTCGATTTGGCTGCGGTCGGCAAACACCGGCCACAGCGTGTCGGAAATGCGGGTTTTGACCGCCGCCATTTCACTGACCGCTGCCTGCAGAAGTGGCACCGAATCGGGAATGAGATAATTGAGATAAAGCTGCTCGGGTTCCAAATGTTGCTTGCGCGAAAAGGCCAATAACCTTTCGGTCAAATCCGCACCGCGTACGGCGCCACGGCGCGCCGCTTCGATCAACTGCAGAATATCGCCATCCTGAGGCACGCAATCTTCGAGCAGGTCGAGATTGCCGAGAATCACAAACAGCAGATTATTAAATTCGTGCGCAACATTGCCGGTCAAGCTATCGATCGCTTCGATATTCTGATTTTGCCGGAATTGCTGTTCGAGCATTTTGCGATCCGTCACGTCCTGCAGAATGCCCTCAATGATCGTCGATTGACCGGCGGAAATTGTTTCCGCTTCATAGCGTTCGCTGATATGGCGGATCTGGCCATTGGGCCGGACAATGCGATATTCGAGGTTCGGAATTATCTCGCCAGCCAGCTCCTCTTGAATGACCGCTCCCACCCGCTCCTTGTCTTCGGGGTGGACCCGCGCCATCAAGGTATCGATGGAGGCAATGTCGGATGCCGGATCAAGGCCAAGAATGCGAAACAATTCATCCGACCATTTCAACTGGCCACTTTCCATATGCCTTTCAAATAGGCCGATATGGGCGACCTTCTGGGCGTGCCGCAAACGCGATTCACTGGCGCGCAACGCCTCTTCAACAATTTGTGAATCGGTGACATCGCGCGCACCTTCGCGGTTTAAATCGCGAGGTGGGGATGGCCTGTCGGTGATGTCGCGCCGAGCCATATCGCTGCCTGGCTCCATGAGTATGAAAGTTGGGCTTCAGCCTATTCAATTCATGTGAATGCGTCCAGCTTGCAAGCCGGCGGGTGGATCAGCCGCGAAATCCCTTGTGCAGCCACCAGGATACTTCGTTCATCGAATAATACGGTTTGTAGTGACGGATGGTGGAATGTTCGACCACGCGGCGGATCTGATTGTCGAGGATGTAACCCTCGCCGCCGAGATAGACCACCAGGATGGCGTGGCCGACATTGAGGTTGAGATCCTCCACCACGACGATGCGCAGCTCTTCGACCGTATAGCCGAGCGCGCGCAGCGACATATATTTGCTGATCGCGTAATCCTCGCAGTCGCCATCGTGAATGAAGAATTGCTGTGGCGTCGCCCAATAATCCTCTTTGTTCCAATTACGGATATCGGTGATGTAGCGGATGCTGTTGAGGTAGCGGTTGACCTTGCCGATCTGCTGGCGCCGTGAGGTGGCGGAAAGGTCGCGGGTCGAATCTAGGAAGGCCTGCCATTTTTTGAGATGGCATTGATTGAAGGTGCGCGCGTCGCACGAACCCTCGGGAATCTGATCGGTTTTGAAATAGCGCTTGAGCATGCCGCGCCATTTGGGAAAGGCCTTGAGATTGTGGCTGTTAATTTCGCGCGTGCCGAACAGTTTGGGATAGGGACCGGAGCCGGCTTCGAGCGGCACCAGGCCGCCCCAGGCACCGAGCAACAGCGCCGCCACGATCCCGCCCAGGACCGTCCGCGCCAACCATCTCTCTATCCCCGTTCGATTCGACATGCGTTTCGACCGTTCTAATTTCCAACTGCCCGGCATGATGCCAGCGATAACAGTTTTCATTCTGTAATAGTTATCACTGGCAACACTAGAGAATTATTAATCCCCATTTGCGCCCGGAAAGGCGCGAAAGGCTGTCGGAATGCGCTGAATATCGGCGATCAGGCTGGGTGGCATGTCGGCGCTCAAATGCGGCGCCGTGCTGGCATAGATGGAGTCCGAAAAGCCGCTAAACCGATCGGCAATCCGCTTCCTAATCTCGCCATGGCAGCCCCATACGGCAAAGAGAGCGAGCACATCATCAGTGATTTCATCGGCCAAATCCTGCCACTTGCCTTCCTTAACCATGGCGTGGAGCTTGAGGCCGAGATCCTCCAGGCCATGCTCTTGCAAGACCGGCCAGTAGGCGCGCGTCGAGCCGTAAAAAGCCACCCGCTGACGCACCCAGGCCAGCCTTTCTTCAACCGCCGCTTCATCAGCGCCGGTGGCGATAAATCCGCCGCCGGTGATCTCGAAGCCGTCGCGCGCCCGCCCCGCCTTCTCAAGGCCGGCCAGCATTATCGGCAAAACGACATTTTCCTGATAGCGCTTGGTGCAAAAGGGATGCAGCCGCACGCCATCGCACATTTCCGCCGCAACACGCAGCATCGCCGGGCCAACGGCCCCAATGGTGATGGCCGGCGGCGGCGCAGCCATCACCTCCGGCACAAAAGCCGGAGTCATCAATGAAAAATTATAATGCTTGCCTTCGAATTGTAGTTTTTCGCCGGTTTTCCAGCACTGCCAGATGGCGCGAAGTGCCTGAATATACTCACGCATCCTTGGGCCCGGCGCGCTCCATGGCACGGAAAAGCGGCGCTCATTGTGGCCGCGCACTTGCGTGCCGAGACCAAGTACAAAGCGGCCGTCGGATGCCGATTGCAGATCCCAGCCGAGATTGGCCATCACCATGGGGCTGCGCGGAAAGGCGATTGCCACGCCGGTGAGAAGGCCGATGCGCCGTGTCGCCGTGGCGGCGACGCCGAGCGGCAGAAATGGATCATGCCGGTTCTCCATGCCCATCAAGCCGTCAAACCCGGCGTCTTCGGCGGCAATTGCGGCGGCGGGAACCTTCTTCAGATCGTCCTGCGGTAAGGTGGTGTATATTTTCATGCAATGCCTCAGCTGAGCTCGATCATGACGTGCTCGCGGTAAGCCTCGCGCGCCTGCAAACGCTCATACCACGCCATCAGATGGGGCATATCGGGATGCGGGATATCGAGCGCATAGTAACGGTAACAGGCACAGCCAAGCGGGATGTCGGCCATCGTCAAATCCGCCCCCGCGACATAGGGCGTGGCCGCCAAATGTTCATCCAAAATGCGCCAATTTCCGGTCATTAGCTCGGCCCCAGCAGCGATCGCCGCACCATCGCGGTCCTCGGGCGGGGTGCGGATCAGGCCAACGAAAACCGGCGCCATGGGCGGAATGATGGCGCCGAGCATCCAATCCATCCAGCGATCCGCTGCGGCGCGCGCCGCCACATCCTCGGGCCACAGACTCCCGGCGCCATATTTGGCCGCGAGATAGCGCACCACCGCATTCGATTCCCAAACGATGGTGCCATCGTCATCGATGGTGGGAATCAGACCGTTCGGGTTCATAGCCCGGAATTCCACCGTATCGAGGCCGCCAAACTGCCGGCCGACATCGTGGCGCTGATGCTCAAGCCCAAGCTCAGCCACGGTCCACATCACTTTTTGCACGTTGATGGAGTTATTTCGTCCCCAAACGGTCAGCATACTATTCTCCCTTAAGCTAATTTATATGTATTAAAACAATGGTCTAAGGATTTATCACGGCGAATTGACCTGGAGCACCGCCAAGTTAACCACTTCTTACGAGATTGGGGCGCAATGTGGAACTTAAGCGTAAAAGCGCCAACGATGAACAACGATAATTTGGACTGCGGAAGGAAAGAGGCCGGTTGGGACTGAGTATTAGGCAATGTCCTCGACTGAAGGAGAAGTACAGTGAAACTTTTAATGGCCTTTATGATAGCGACCACCCTGCTGGCTGTGCCGTTCGCGGCAAAAGCCGAAGAGCCAGTGGATAGTCAATTCGTGCAAAGTGGCCCCAGGCCCAATTCCTGCGTCCCCCACAAAGTCGCCGTCGATCAGCTCTCGGAAATGTTCAACGAGAAAGTGGTCGGCCTTGGCCTTGGCAAGAACCAGCAAAGCGTTGTCGAGCTTTATGTCAGCAGTAAAGGCAGCTGGACGATTCTTGTTACGCTCACCAACGGCATGAGCTGCATCGCCGCTGCCGGTGAGAATTGGACCGATACCGCCGAGCAGGCTGAGCTCGCTTCCTAGTCTCTTTTTTAAGCAACGCTCAGCTGCTGCCGATCGGGGTCCAGCCATCCATCGCTTGCGCGTGGCACTCGACATCGCCAATGGTGCGGTAGCAAACGACCTCCGGCTGCGGCGCCGGTTTTTCCGGCGCAGCGAAGGTGTTGCAGACCGGCACATCGGCAAACCAGCGCAGCCAATCGCAATCCTGATGCGCCGTCTTGGCCAAATGATATTCCATCGGCGAGCCACAAGCGGCAAGCAACACCAATATGACGGCCAATAAGCCATATCGTTTCATGTGAAACATTCTCCCATTGTTAGCGGGCGGCGCGCCGCTTCACGTGACGTAGACCACCGAATCCGTGGCAGCCTCAATCCGCCCGGCGCGGACATCGGCAACAACGGCGCGCAAATCGCGCAAATAATTTTCCACTTCTTCCTGGTGGGACATATTAACCCATAGCATGATCGAATCAGGCTGCTCTGCGCGTGTCGCGGACCAACCCTTCGCGGCCATACCGGTTTCGACGGCGAAAATATCGAAATCGCGCGCCGTGAAATAGAAATGCAGGGCATGCGGCCGGGCGATGATTTCCAGGCCGTCGATCTCCTCAACCCCGGCCATCAGACGGCGCTTGATATCGCGCTGGGCGGAAAAAATTCTGAGATAACCTTCCTCGCCGAGATAGTTCATCACCGCCCAGGCGGAGGCCAACGGCCCGCCCGAGCGCGAGCCGGTGATATTGGCGGTGCTGTACACGCCGGCCGGCCAATCGCCGAAAGAGGTGTGCTGATGCGCTTCCAGCGCTTTGTCGTGTAAGAGGACCAACGAGATGCCCTTGTTGGCGTAACCGAATTTGTGCAAATCGACGGACATCGACATGACGCCGGGAACGGCGAAATCAAATTCCGGCACCGGCTCGCCGAGGCGGCGCATGAAGGGCAGAATACAGCCGCCGATGCAGCCATCGACATGCATCCAGAGGCCATGCGCCCGCGCGATCGCGGCGATATCCTCGATCGGGTCCGTTTCGCCGTAGGGATAAGGCGGGGCGGAACCCATGATCATGATCGTATTGTCGCCGACCGCCGCCGCCATCGCCGCCACATCGGCACGCCAGCCCGGGCTCTTGGCCATGCGCACCACTTTGAGGCCGAGCATATGCCCGGCCTTGTCGAAGGCCGGGTGGGCGGTGTGCGGCACGATGATTTCCGGCGTCCCGGCGGTCGGGCGGTTTTCGCGCGCCCATTCGCGCGCGGTTTTAACGCTCATGATGATGCTTTCCGTGCCGCCGCCCGAGACACTGCCGGCGGCGCCCTCCGGCGCGCTCAGCAGCGCCAGCATCATATCGACAACGTCATTTTCATATTGCCCGAGGCTGGGATAGGCGGTGCGCGAGAAAATGGCATTTTCGGCGAGATACATATTGTAGGCATTATTGGCGACGGCGAGCAGATCCTCGCCGGCAAAATAGGCCGGCTTCAGATTGCGCGCATCGCACCACGGCATATCGTCCCGGTGCGCCGCCTTCATTTCAGATTCGACATCCTCCCAGCTTTTGGAAAGCGGTGGAAAGCGGGAATTTCGCATCTCTTTCTCCAATCTTCGTCCAGCCTTTGCAGATCGCCCGGCAAATCATAAGCTGGAACGCAAGCTAGGCAAACCGGGAGAACAAAAAAATGACAGGCGCCAATCGACGCTACGACCTCATTCCCTGGGCGGCGCAAAATGCGGTCCACCCCGTAACCCAGATCGAGCGCGGCGAAGGCGCCTATATTTACGATTCCGCGGGCCGCAAATATCTCGACTTTTCGTCCCAGTTGGTGAATGTCAATCTCGGCCACGGTCATCCAAAGGTGGTTAAGGCGATACAGGAGCAAGCCGAGCGTCTCTGCTATATCGGCCCGCACTTCACCACCGAGGCGCGCGATAAACTCGGCGCAAAACTGGCCGAAATCGCGCCCGGCGATATGGCCACCGCGTTCTTTACCGACAGCGGCAGCGAGGCCAATGAGATCGCCATGACGATCGCCCGCCTGGTAACCGGGCGGCGCAAGATCATGACGCGCTACCGCTCCTATCACGGCACCACGAGCGGCGCCTTGTCGGCGAGCGGCGATCCAAGACGCATTGCCACCGGTTACGAGCAGCCCAATGTGGTGCGTATCTTCGACCCCTATTGCCATCGCTGTAGCTTCAAGCTGAGCTATCCTGAATGCGGCATCCAATGTGCCCGGAGTGTCGAGGAAGTAATCCAGCGCGAAGGCCCGGATCAGATCGCCGCCCTCCTGATCGAGCCAATGACCGCGTCGGCCGCCGGTATCGATCCGCCGCCGGAATATTTTCCCATGCTGCGCGAAATATGCGACCGCTACGGCATTCTGATGATCGCCGATGAAGTAATCACGGGCTTCGGCCGCACGGGGAAATGGTTTGCCGTCAATCATTGGGACGTCGTGCCCGACATGATCACCAGCGCCAAGGGCCTGACCTCGGGCTATGTGCCGATGGGGGTGGTCATGATGCGCGATCATATCGCGCGCCATTTCGACGATAACTGGATTCCCGTCGGCTCGACGCAAACCGCCAACCCGATCGCCTGCGCCGCCGCCGTAGCAACGCTCGATGCCTATGTCGAGGATGGCCTGATCGAGAATGCCGCCGCCATGGGCGTGGTGCTGCGGGGCAGCCTGGACGAGCTGAAGCGCAATCACCCCTCGATCAGCGATGTGCGCAGCCTTGGCCTCCTGGCCTGCGTCGAGCTGGTGGAGGACCGTGAGAGCGGTGAGCCACTCTCGGCCGCGTTCGGCCATGGCGACAGCATCGAATGGATCAAGCGCCGCGTGCTCGAACTTGGCCTCGAGGTGCGGGTCAGCGATCATTTTATTCTGATCGGTCCGCCGCTTTGCATCACGGCTGAGGAGATCGCCTGGGCGATGACGGCGTTCGATGAAATCCTCGGAGAGGTCGAAGGCCGGCTCGAAGCCGCCTGATCATCGGAGGCAATGCCGCATGACGATCCAGTCGCTTAATCACGTTACGATCCGTTCGCGCGACCTGGAGACAACGCGGAATTTTTATGTCGATATCGTCGGCCTCCGCGACGGCGAGCGCCCACCTTTCGGCTTTCCAGGTTATTGGCTCTATGCCGGCGCGGCGCCGGTGCTTCATCTCATCGGCAGTCGTGGTTCGACCGCGACCGGCAGCGGCGCGGTCGACCATGTCGCCTTCGCCTATGAGGCGGAAGATTACGACCGCGTCGTCGCTGCCCTGGCAGCGCACGGCTTTGACTGCGCGCGCCAAACCGTGCCCACCCTCGGTTCACGCCAATTGTTTATCGAGGATCCAGACGGTGTCTGCGTCGAGCTGAATTTTCCCGCCGCTTAAGATCAATAACCGGCCTCGGGGTCGACAATGTGGTGCGGCACCTCGCCGGCGCGCACGCGGCGGATATTTTCAGCCACCAAACGGGCGCCCGACTGGGCATTGGTGATCGACGCCACATGCGGCGTGATGGTGATATTGGGCGCACGCCAGAGCGGATCGTCCACCGGCAAGGGCTCCTTGCGGGTGACGTCGAGCACGGCGTGGGACAAGCGGCCAGACTCAAGCGCGGCGATCAAATCAGCCTCGACGACGAGGCCGCCGCGCGCGCCGTTGATCAGACAAGCGCCTTGCGGCAGAGCGCCAAGCAGCCGCTGGTCGATGATGCCCTCGGTCGCTGGTGTGAGCGGCAACAGGCATACCAGGATGTCGCTCGCCGCGAGAAATTCGTCGAGCGCCGCAGCGCCGGCATAGCTTTTGACGCCCGGCAAATCCTTTTCGTGCCGGCTCCAGCCGATAACCTCGAAGCCGATATCCTGGAGCGGCTTGGCCGATGCCGCGCCGAGCACGCCGAGGCCCATCATACCGACACGGCGCTCATACGAAAAAGGCGCCGCGAGGCGGTGCCAATCCTGCGCCCGCTGGTAAGCGAGATATTCCGGCACCCGGCGATGGCAATAAAGCGTGTAGAGAAGCACCCACTCGCGCATGCCCTGGGTGAGATTGTCGTCGACAAAGCGCGTCATCGGCACGCCCTCGGGGAGCGTGGTGGCGGCAAGCAAATGATCGACACCAGCGCCGAGCGAGGCGATCAGTTTCAGGTTGGGAAAGCGCAGCAATTGCTGCTCCATCGGATCCCACACCAGCGCGATCTCGACATCCTCTTCAGCGCCGACATCGGGCCAAACGCGAAACTCGAGATCGGGCAGATGCCCGGCAAAGGCGGCGCGCCACTCCTCCGGATCGTCCGTCCGGCTGCAAAAAATCAAAGACATGGCAGTTCAAATATCATGGCGCGGCGAACGTCTCAATCGTCCGGCAATATGTTGCGCAGTCGGTACACCAGATCGAGCGCGGCACGCGGGCTGAGGGCATCGACATCGGTCTCTTCGAGAACGGCGCGCAGTTCATCCAGTACCACCCTGTCTGCATTCATAGCCGGCGCGCCCGGACCGGGGCTGGAAAAAAGCGGCAAATCCTCTGCCAGGCGAGCCACCGCGCCGCCCTGCTCGCCTTTTTCCAATGTCGCCAACACCTCCTCGGCGCGGGTGAGCACAGCCTCGGGCAGGCCGGCCAGGCGGGCGACGTGAATGCCGTAGGAGCGGTCCGCGGAACCTGCCATGACCTCGTGCAGAAAGACCACATCGCCCTGCCACTCCTTGACCCGCATAGTGCTGCAGGCCAGCCGCTCGAGCTTGGGTGCGAGCGCCGTCAACTCATGGTAATGGGTGGCGAACAGGGTGCGGCATTTATTGACCTCATGCAGATGCTCGACCGCCGCCCAGGCGATCGAGAGGCCGTCGAAGGTCGCCGTGCCGCGCCCGATCTCATCCAATATGACCAGAGCATTGGCCCCGGCCAAATTCAGGATCGCCGCCGTTTCGATCATTTCGACCATGAAGGTCGAGCGGCCGCGCGCCAAATCATCGGCGGCGCCGACGCGGCTGAACAGGCGGTCGACGACGCCGATATGGGCGCTCTCGGCCGGCACGAACGAGCCCATCTGAGCGAGAATGGCAATCAGCGCGCTCTGCCTGAGAAAGGTGCTCTTGCCCGCCATGTTGGGGCCGGTCACAAGCCAGAGATGCTGCGCCGGGCCAAGGTCGCAATCATTGGCAACAAACTGTTGCTCGCTTATCGCCAGCGCTTCGACCACGGGATGTCGCCCGGCGCGGATATCGAAGGCCTGGCCGGCATCGACAACGGGCCGGCAATAACGCCGTTCGACGGCCAACTGCGCCAACGCCGAGGCAACATCGAGCCGCGCGGCGGCGCGCGCCAGACGGGCGATCTCTTCGGCCCGGGCGATGGTCTCGCCGAGCAATTGCTCGAACAGCTGGGCTTCAAGATCGAGTGCTTTTTGCGCCGCCGAGTTTATCTTGCCCTCAAGCTCGCCGAGCTCGACGGTGGTAAAGCGCACAGCACTTGCCAGGCTCTGGCGATGGATAAAACCTTCGCCAAGCTTTGCCGCGTTGCGCTCCGTGACATCAACAAAATAGCCGAGCACATTATTGTGCTTGACCTTCAGGCTGTCGACGCCGGTCTCTTGTCGGTAGCGCGCTTGTAAATTGGCGATCAGACGGCGGCTTTCGTCGCGAAGCGAGACGAATTCATCAAGTGCGGCGCTATAGCCGTGGGCGATAAACCCGCCGTCGCGGACCATCGGCGGCGGGGTCGGCACGAGCGCGTTTGTGAGGCGCGTGGCGAGAATGTCATGCTCGCCGAGGCCCTCGGCGACACGCGCCACGGCATCGCCAATCGCATCTAGGCCCGCTGCCCGGTCGAGCGCCGCGCGAAGCTCAGGCACCCGCACCAAGGCATCGCGAATCGCCGCTAAATCTCTCGGGCCGCCGCGCCCCAAAGTGAGGCGCGAGAGGGCGCGCTCGATATCGGGAAAGGCGCGCAGTGTCGCCCGCAAAGCGTCACGCGAAGCCGTCGCCGCGATAAAAAAATCAACCTGGTCGAGGCGCGCATTGATGACGCCCGGGTCGGTAAGCGGGGCCGCCAAGCGGGCATGCAGCAGGCGTGCGCCGGCACCCGTCACGCTGCGGTCAATAACTGCGAGGAGCGATCCTTTGCGGCCGCCGGAAAGGGCGTGCGTGAGTTCGAGATTGCGCCGGGTGGCTGCATCGATCGCCATGCTGGCGGTTTCCAGAACCGGACGCAACGCCGCCAGACGCGGCAGCTTGCCCTTCTGGGTGAGACTGACATATTCGACAATCGCGCCCGCCGCGGCGAGTTCGGCGCGGCCGAATTCGCCGAAGCCGTCGAGCGCGGCGACACCATAGAGAGCGCACAGACGGCGCTCGCCCGCCGCGCTGTCAAACAGGCGCGCCGGCTGCGGCGCCAAAGCGGCTTTCCAGTCAGCGAAGGTTTCGAACAATTCCGGCGCTTCAAGCATGCCATCGGAGAGCAGGATTTCACCCGGCGCGAGACGGGCGAGCGTCGCTGGCAGGGTGGCCGCGTCACATTTCATCACGCGGAATTCGCCGGTCGACATGTCGCACCAGGCAATGGCCCATTGGCCCTCGGCCCGGCCCAGCGCCACCAGATAGTTGCAGGCGCGCGCATCGAGGAGCGTGTCCTCGGTGAGCGTGCCGGGCGTTACCAGGCGCTCGACCTCGCGCGCCACAACGGCTTTTGCGCCGCGCTTCTTGGCCGCCGCCGGGTCTTCGGTTTGCTCACACACGGCAACCCGGAAGCCGGACTGGATGAGGCGCTCGAGATAGCTGTCGGCGGCGCGCACCGGCACACCGCACATCGGCACGTCCGCTCCCGCATGCTTGCCGCGGTGGGTCAAGGTAATGCCGAGCGCCTCAGCCGCCGTGACGGCGTCATCAAAGAAGAGCTCGTAAAAATCACCCATGCGGTAAAATAACAGGGCCTCCGCATGATCGCGCTTGATGGCGAGATATTGCGCCATCATCGGCGTTACCTTGGCTGCCGGGGATTCTTCGGAAGGCGGATTGGTCGTTTTCTTGGCCATGGCGCGAGACGGTAACACATGGTGCAAGCGGCTCACAAAGGGGGGGATTGTCGAAACACCCCGCTTTGCGCACAATTTCCATAGCGATGAACATGGGAGACATTATGGTTTGGCGGGACGTACCCTTGGGACGATGGCTGCGCACGGTAGGAATTGCCGCAGCGCCGCTTGCCCTCGCCCTGATTATCCTTGCCGCGCTCGGTCTGATTCCGTTCGGTGCTGCCGCACTCACCTGGCTCGGTTTGACGATTATCAGCGCCGCCGCGATCTATTGGCTGCTCGGCGATTTGCTGCGCACCAAACGCGATATCGAGCTCATGGCGCGCGGCGACGATATTACACCGGCCGGCGGGCGCTCGCGCATCGGGCGCGAACTGGCGCAGGCCGTGCAGCGCCTCGAGCGCGAATCACGCGAACGCACCGGCCGCCTGGTGAGCGATCATGACGGCCTAAAGCGCGCCCTGGATGCGCTACCCGGCCCGGTGCTGTTGTTGACGGCGGGACAAACGGTGGTCCGCGCCAACCGCGCCGCGAAGACCCTGCTTGGCGGCGAGCCCGAGGGCCGCGACCTGGCTGCGGTGCTGCGCAATCCCGATGTTATCGCAGCGCTCGAGACGGCCGCGCAAACCGATAGCGGCCAGGATGTGGCCTTCACCCTGCAATCACCCATGGCGCGGTACTTCTCGGCCCACATCGAACCCTTGCGCCAACCCGCAGCCGACGGCACGGCAATCGTGCTTGCCCTTGTCGACGTGACGGCAGCGCGCTTGAGCGACCAGATGCGGGCAGATTTCATCGCCAACGCCAGCCATGAAATTCGCACTCCGCTTGCCACCCTGAGCGGATTTATCGAAACCCTGCGCGGGCCAGCCAAGGACGACAGGCAAGCGAGCGAGCGCTTTCTCGCCATCATGGCCCAACACGCCGAACGGATGACGCGCCTGGTCGGGGATTTGCTCTCCCTCTCGCGTATCGAAATGAACGAGCACACGATTCCGGCGGATCAGGTCAACCTCGCCGCCCTGCTCGCCACTGTGACGGATAATCTCGAATGGCGCGCCAAGGAGCGGTCCGTCGCTCTGACCAGCGATATCGAGGCAGGGCTTCCTTCGCTGCCAGGAGATTCCGGTGAGCTGACGCAATTGTTTCAAAACCTCATCGACAACGCGATCAAATATGGCCGGGAGGATGGCGCCGTACGCATCCGTGCCTGGCGCGATAAAGCCGGTGAACGCGATATCCTGGTGTCAATCGCGGATGAGGGCGAGGGTATCGCGCGCGAGCATCTGCCGCGCCTGACCGAACGGTTTTATCGCATCGATACGGCGCGTTCGCGCGAGCTTGGCGGCACCGGCCTCGGCCTCGCCATCGTAAAACACATCGCCAGCCGCCACCGGGCGGAACTCTCGATTAAATCCGAGCCGGGAAAGGGCAGCATTTTCACCCTCCGCTTCGCCCCCATTGCGGCTGAATAATCGGGTTCAGCCAAGCCTTAATGCCGGCAATCCGAATAAAAATCAAACGGAGTTACAGCGTAAAATGACCAGCCTGTTGAAAATAAGAAACAAAGCTTCCGCCCGGATCAACCGGGCGAGTCTGTTGCTCGGCGCGGCGGTATTGAGCGCCCCGATCCTGCTCGCCCAACCGGCAGCCGCGGATGATATTTCGGACCTGAAAGCGGAAAACACGGCTCTCAAAGACCAGATCGAAAGTCTGGCGCGGGATCTGCAACAGCTGCGCGATGCGGTCCACCAAAATGGCCAGGCGGTCGCCGAAGTAAAGGCCGATAGTCAGAACGCCGGGCCGGTTGTCACATCCGGCGAGGAAAATACCAAACTCGCTATTTCCGGCCATGTGAACCGCATGCTGTTTTACGCCGATGACGGCGATCAGGCGCGCTGGTTCCATGCCGACAACGACTCCTCGGCGTCCCGCGTACGCTTCATCGGCTTGACCAAAATGGGCGACAATTGGAGCGCCGGTACGACCATGGAGTTACAATTCGAGTCAAACTCGACTGACGACCTCACCATTGACCAAAATACGGCGACCATCGCCAGCAACAGTTTTACCGAGCGCAAGCTCGAACTGTGGTTCAGCAACAACGATTTGGGCAAAATTTATTTGGGCCAGAGCTCCGCCGCCTCAGATGGCACGATGGAGGAAGACCTCTCCGGCACGGGCGTGATTTCTAGTTCGGGCTATTCCGGTCTCGGTGGTTCCCTGGCGTTTCGCGTTTCGGGCAGCCAGGGCGTTTCGACGGGGGTAACGATAGGCGACCTCTTCAGTGCCCAGAACGGCCTCAACCGCGATGACCGGATTCGTTACGACAGCCCGACCTTTGCCGGCACCAAGCTCTCGACCTCCTGGGTCGATGGCGACGAGTGGGATCTGGCGGCACGCTATGGCCGCGAGTTCGACGGCACCGAGGTCGCCCTCGCCGCCGGCTATTGGGACGCCTCGCCGACCGCGCAAAAGACCGGCTATGGCATGTCCGCCTCGGCCAAGGCATCGTTCGGCACCAGCCTGAGCGCGAGCTATTCGAGCGAGGACATCGAGGCCACGGCGCGCGACGACGAGGAATTCTGGTACGTCAAGCTCGGCCACGATTTCGAAATGACGAGTCTCGGCGGCAGCGCCATCAGCATCGATTATTCCCAAACCGAGGATCAGGGCGCGACCGGCCGCGAGGGCACGTTCTACAGCCTCGCGGCGGCGCAATCGATCGATAGGCTCAGCGCCGAACTTTATGCTATCATCGGCGTCTATGATGCCGATCTGCCCGATGTTCAGACCGAAGACGTCACCATCGGCGGGTTCGGCGCACTGGTGAGATTTTAAGCCCAAGGAGCCGTCATATGCTTCACACCGGAAGCAAAGTGAAATACGCCGCAATCCTGCTTGTCGCCACCACGCTCGCCCTATCGGCGTGCGGCGGCAAACCGCTACATACCAGCAAGTGGCAGGATCCGGGCGACGAAATCCCGCCGGGCTCGGGCCTGTTCTCCGGCGAAGACGGAGAATTTACTGTCCACGCCGAATAGATTTCTTCATTGAGCAAAATCTCTTCGCCGGCGTCATAAAACCGTAACATTGGCGGTGTATTGATTGACTGTTCGGTGATGCTCCCGAAACGTTCCGGGCGGCGTGCCGGAATGTTCTTTCACTGGCGCGAGCGGAGACAGCGAGCGCGTGCAGCTGGTTATACTTCTCATTGCCCTGGGTGGGCTTGCCGCGATCGGCTATTACCTGGCGCGGCGAAAATTGCTCGGCGCTGCGGCGCGCGAATCCATCCGCCCCCACTCCATGCCCGGCTATCACGGCTGGTATGTCGCCGTTTGGTGCGCCCTGCCCTCGGCCGTGGTGCTGCTCATCTGGTTGCTCTTTGAGGAGCGCATTCTTGAAGCCCTGCTGATCTCCTCGCTCGGGCCGGAAGCCGCAATGCTTTCCGGCGAAATGCTCGGCCTGCTGCTCAACGATATCCGCAATCTAGCCGCCGGCGACGCGGTCAGCCGCGCCGCCGACCCGGCTCTCCTCGCCGCCGCCGAGCGCTACGGCGCCATGCGCGACACGGCGCGCGCCGCCCTGCTCGGCGGCGGCCTGGCGCTCGCCGCGGCCGGTCTGGCCTGGTCATGGCACCACGTGGCGCCGGCCTTCCGCGCCCGCCACCGGGTGGAAAAAATGGTGCGCTTCGCCCTGATCCTCGCCTCCTGCGTCGCCGTGGTGACGACCGTCGGCATTATTCTCTCGGTGCTGTTCGAATCGATCCGCTTCTTTTCCATTATCCCGGTCGGCGAATTTTTGTTCGGCCTGGAGTGGAGCCCGCAAACCGCCATCCGCGAGGACCAGATCGGCAGCTCGGGCGCGTTCGGCGCCGTGCCGCTCTTTACCGGCACGCTGCTGATCACTCTGATCGCCATGCTGGTGGCGCTGCCGATCGGATTGTTTTCGGCAGTTTACATGGCCGAATTCGCCAGCCCGCGCGTGCGCAATACGGTCAAACCGATCCTCGAAATTCTCGCCGGCGTACCAACCGTGGTGTACGGCTTTTTCGCCGCCCTCACGGTAGCGCCCGCCTTGCGCGGCTTCGGTAACTCAATCGGCCTCGACGTCGCCTCGGAGAGCGCGCTCGCGGCGGGCGCGGTGATGGGCATCATGATCATCCCGTTCATTTCCTCCTTGAGCGATGACGCCATCGTCGCCGTGCCGCGTTCCTTACGCGAAGGTTCGCTCGCGATGGGGGCAACGCGCTCGGAAACGGTGGTGAAAGTTATTCTCCCCGCCGCCCTGCCGGGCATCGTTGCCGCTTGCTTGCTCGCCGTCAGCCGCGCCATCGGCGAGACCATGATCGTCGTCATGGCAGCCGGCCTCGCGGCCAAACTCACTGCCAACCCACTCGACGCCGTCACCACCGTGACCGCGCAAATGGTGACCCTGCTGGTCGGCGATCAGGAATTTGACAGTGCCAAGACCCTGGCCGCCTTTGCGCTTGGCTTGGCGCTTTTCCTCGCCACCCTGGCGCTCAATGTGCTGGCGCTCTACATCGCGCGCAAATACCGCGAGCAATACGAATGATAGAAAAGGGCTGGCAAACCTCGGAACGCGCCACGCGGCGGCTCAAGAAACGCTACCGCCGTGAACGCCGGCTGAAGGCGGCCGGAATCCTGGCCATCGGCCTCGCGCTCGGTGTGTTGGTGCTGCTCTTGGGCAGTGTCATCTCACGCGGCTATCCGGCTTTCGTCAAAACCGAAATCGCGCTCGAAATTACTTTCGATGCCAGACTGATCGACCCCAGTGGCTCAGGCGAAGCAAAGCAGTTGGCCAAGGGAAAATATGGCAGAGCGTTGCGCCAGGCGCTGTTTGCAAAATTCCCCGACGTCGTGGAGCGGGCCGAGCGGCGCAATCTAACGCAGCTCTTCAGCAAGGCGGCGCGCTTTGAATTGCGCGAGATGATTCTCGATCAGCCCGATTGGATCGGCACGACACAGCGCGTTTGGCTTACCGCCGCGAGCGACGTCGACATGCTGACAAAAGGCAGCTTGCCGCGCGATGTGCCGCAAGCCGAACGCCGCCTGAATGATCAGCAACTGGCCTGGGTTGATCATTTCGAGGCGGCGGGAAATCTGCGCACTGTGTTCAATGGCGGCTTTTTCACCGGCTCCGATTCACGCGAGCCCGAGCTTGCCGGCATCGGCGGCGCGCTGGCGGGATCGTTCTGGACCCTGCTGATTACCCTCGTTCTCGCCTTTCCGCTCGGCGTTGCCGCCGCCGTTTACCTGCAGGAATTCGCGCCCAAAAACCGCCTCACCGATTTTATCGAGGTCAATATCAACAATCTAGCGGCGGTACCCTCAATCGTCTTCGGCCTGCTTGGACTTGCGATCTTTATTCAATTGTTCGAGCTGCCGCGTTCGACCGCCATCGTTGGCGGCCTGACGCTAATGCTGATGACACTGCCGACTATTATCATTGCCACCCGGGCCGCGCTTGCCGCCGTGCCACCCTCTATTCGCGAGGCGGCGCACGGCGTCGGCGCCTCACCGGTACAGGTGGTATCGCACCATGTGCTGCCGCTCGCCATGCCGGGTATCATGACCGGCACGATTATCGGCATGGCGCGCGCCCTCGGTGAAACAGCGCCGCTTTTGATGATCGGCATGGTCGCCTTTATCGTCGATATTCCATCGGCGCCGTTCGATTCGGCGACCGCATTGCCGGTGCAAATATTCTTGTGGGCGGACAGCCCGGAACGCGGCTTCGAGGAGAAAATGTCGGCCGCGATCATTGTTTTGCTCGCCTTTCTGATAATCATGAATGCGCTCGCGGTTATCCTGCGCCGGCGCTTCGAGACACGCTGGTAGGCAGCGCGTTAAACGGTAAGAAAGAAAATGCGATGACATTTACAATAGAGACAAGTCGCACAAACGGTCGCAGCCAGGCCGAAATGCCACTGCCCTCCAAGATGGAGATCAGCGGTCTCGACGTTTTTTACGGCGCGACTCGGGCGCTCTATGACGTCGATATGAAAGTGGCGGAGAAGCGCGTGAGTGCGTTGATCGGCCCGTCGGGCTGCGGCAAATCAACCTTTCTGCGCTGCCTCAATCGCATGAACGACATCATCGAGGGTTGCCGGGTTGACGGCGATGTGCTGCTTGACGGCAACGATATCTATGCCCGCGATCTCGACGTGGTGCAGCTGCGCGCGCGCGTCGGCATGGTATTTCAAAAACCCAATCCGTTTCCCAAATCGATTTATGACAATGTCGCCTACGGGCCGCGCATTCATGGCCTCACCAACAATGCCGGCGAGCTCGACGAGATCGTCGAAAGCAGCCTGCGCAAGGCCGGCCTTTATGATGAAGTGGCCGACCGCATGTCAGCACCCGGCACCAGCCTCTCGGGCGGGCAGCAACAGCGCCTCTGCATCGCGCGCGCCATCGCCATCAGCCCGGAAGTTATTCTGATGGACGAGCCGTGCTCCGCCCTCGACCCAATCGCCACGGCCAAGGTCGAGGAGCTGATCGATGAATTGAAAGAAGACTTCACCATCGCCATCGTTACGCACAATATGCAACAAGCGGCGCGCGTTTCCCAATACACGGCGTTTTTTCATTTGGGAAAACTGGTGGAGTTCGGCGATACCGAGGCGATCTTCACCAACCCGGAAGAAAAGCGCACCCAGGATTATATCACCGGGCGCTTCGGTTAGCGGATAGACTCTAAAACAAGCGCAACAGGAGGGAACCTTGCCCGAGCATACCGTCAAGAGCTACGACGAAGAGCTCAACCAGATGACCGGCACGATCTTGCGCATGGGCGGCATGGTCGAGCAACAATTGGCTGAGGCGATCACCGCCTTAGTCAAGCGCGACCCGGAATTGGCGGCGCGCGTCATCCAGGATGACAAGCCGGTCGACCGGTTGGAACATGAGGTCGACCATCTGGTCATGCGCCTCCTCGCGCTGCGCCAACCCATGGCGGTCGATCTCCGCCTGATTACCGCCTCGCTGAAAATTTCCAGCGATCTCGAGCGCATCGGCGATTACGCCGCCAATGTGGCCAAGCGGGCGGGCGCGCTCAGCCAGGTAGAGCCGATGCGTCCGGTGGTGGTGATCCCGCGCATGTCGCTCATCGTCCAGGGCATGATCAAGGATGTGCTGGATGCCTATATGGGGCGCGATGTCGACAAAGCGCTTGATGTGTGGCGGCGCGACGAGGAAGTCGATGAAATTTATAACAGCCTGTTTCGCGAACTGCTGACTTATATGATGGAGGATCCGCGCCACATCACGCCGTGCACGCACCTGCTGTTTATCGCCAAGAATATTGAGCGTATGGGCGATCACGCGACCAATATTGCCGAGACGATCAGCTTTCTCGTCACCGGCACGCCGCTCGATGAGGTGCGCCCCAAGGGCGACAAAACGCCGTTCACGACGACCCCAGCCGACCTGCAGGATACGGGCTCTGAGGAGGTCTAGAAACGGTGGCGCCCTATATTCTCGTCGTTGACGATGAAGCGGCCCTGCTGACGCTGGTGCGTTACAATCTGGAGAAGGACGGCTTTGAGGTCGGCGAGGCTGTCGACGGCGAAGAAGCGATGCTGATGATCCGCGAGCGCCGCCCCGACCTTATCCTGCTCGACTGGATGCTGCCCCGGCTCTCGGGTATTGAGGTTTGCCGCCGCGTCCGGCGCCAGGCCGACACGCAGAATATACCAATCATCATACTCAGCGCGCGCGGCGAGGAAAGCGACCGGGTGCGCGGCCTCGATTGCGGCGCCGACGATTATGTCGTCAAGCCGTTTTCGCCGAGCGAACTGGTGGCCAGGGTGCGCGCCGTGCTACGCCGTCTGCGCCCCGCCTTCGAAGCAGAGACAATCGAATATGGCGGCATCGCCATGGACCTGGCCGAATACCGTGTGACCCGCGACGGCGAGGCCATCCGCCTGGCGCCGACGGAATTTCGCCTGCTGCGCCATTTTATGGAGCACCCTGGTCGGGTATTCAGTAGAGAACAGCTACTTGATGCCGTATGGGGCCGGGAAATTTATCTCGAACCGCGGACCGTGGACGTTCATGTCCGCCGCTTGCGCAAATCCCTCAACGCCAGCGGCAAGAATGACATTATCAGAACGGTTCGCGCCACCGGCTACTCGCTCGACCAGCGAGCATGATTTTCTTCCTTATTTACAGATAGTTAACCATATTTTACGAATAATTTAATTGTTTGTATGACACTCTGTCTTACAAGTTCCCTGCTGTAAGATTGGCTTAGGCGCTTATTGCGGATCGACCGGGGGCGCGCTACCGGGCGCCTGTAAAAACACTATATTTTGTGTCTATTTTGTTCTGAAACACTAATAATAGTATTCGATAAGATGCTGAAAATGAACAATCTTTCAATGTAAACGGTTGTATCATGATTCGGTTGATGTTATGTGCTACAGCGCTTCAATATGATGCACCCCTTGTCGTCACCATTCTTGGCGAAACATGGCAACAGCAGATTCGCGACTGGGCCGGACAATGAGCGATAGCCGGCTAGACGCAGGCCCGAATAGCAGCGAACCCAGTGGACGGCAAAAAGCCAAGGCGCCATCGCCGTGGTCCGTTCGCGGCGTTTCGCGCGAAGCGCGCGCCAAGGCTGCCAAGGCGGCGTCCCGGCGGCGCGAGACTCTCGGCGAATGGGTGACCAACGCACTCACCCAAATCGCCAATGAAGAACTCGGCACCGGGCCGCGTCGCGCCACCTCAGAAAGCGCCCAGGCCGGCCTCCCTGCCGGGCCAGCGCAGGACGAATCACCTCTCGGTAAGGCGCTGCTGGCTCTGGCGGAGCGATTTGAAAAATCTGAAAAACGCAATGATGCGATCAGCGCCCTGGCGCAGCGGGTCGATGTCGCCGAAAGCAGCAACCGCGAAGTCGGTGCCATGGCTGAGCAGATCGGCATTGTCGAGCAGCGCTCACGCGCCCTGACGATGCTGGTCGAACGGCTCGAGACCGCGGACCGGCGGGAAAAGACCCTGCTTTCCCTGATGCACAGCGTCGCCGAACGGGCCGAACGGGGCGAGGAGCGCATTACTGCCGTAACCCGGGGCCTGGCGGAAATGGCAGGCCAGTTGGAGGCTGCGCTCAATCGCAATAGCGCCCGCACGGCGCAGGATATCAACCAATCGATCATGCCGCTCGAAAGCGCGGTGAACAATCTCAGCAGCCGCATATCGGCGCAATCGAAAGCGCCTCAGCCCACCCCGGCGGCGCCGAGCGCATCCGCGCAATATTACGGCACGCCGGCCGGAAACATCTCACCGCCGCCTGAACCAGAAGCAGCCGAAGCAGGGCCGGAAACAACCGCCAGCGCCGAATCGCAGGATGACATGGTGGACGGCGGAAAAAGCAGCAAACCGCTGAAGTTCGATTTTAAAGCCTTAAACAAACGCGCCATCGAAAACAGCCAGCGCCTGGCCGGGGATTCGGACTCGGCACCGGCGGAGGAAAAAAGCTCCGACGGCGGCTGGTTCGGCAAGGCTGATTCAGCATCAGAGAACGACGCGGAAGATGGAAAGGCGCCGGCAAGCGATGATTGGGCCGCCGAGGCTTTGGCCGACAATACGATCGATCACGCGCCGCAAGACGATCATCAGGAACCCAAATTGGAAAATGAGGGTCGGGCGCAAAAACAACAGCCGGCTGCCAGCGAAGAAGATGAAATGTTGATGGCAATCAAAAATGCAATCAAGCTTGACAGCTCCAACTAACTGATTTCGTTACTACTTAAAGACCGAATTCGCTCCGCCCGCTGGTGCGCGATGGTTATCCACAGGAGAAAAGCGAGCCCTGGCAGCGCCGCCACGGTTGTTATCAGGAAAAACGGCACCCATTCCACCATATCCGCCAACCACCCAGCCGGCGCGGCAAGAAATGTGCGCCCGAGGGATGCGACGGCGCTCAGCAGCGCGAATTGGGTTGCCGTATAGGCGAGATTACAGAGGCCTGACAAATAAGCCACAAAGGCTGCGGTGCCCATACCACCAGCCAAATTTTCGACCGCGAACGCGATCGCCAACATGCCGGTGTCATAACCGACCGATGCCTGTACGGCGAAAATTAAGTTGGAGAGCATCTGGACGCCGCCGCATATCCAAAGCGCCCACAACATGCCCAATTTAGCCATTAGCCAGCCGCCGATAACGAACCCGAGAAGGGTCGCGATGAGACCGACGGTTTTACCGATATTGCCGATCTCGGCGTCGCTGAAGCCGAGCTCGACCAAAAAATAACCGGTCATCACTCCAGCCATCGAATCGCCCAGCTTGTAGAATACGATGAAGAGCAAAATGACGAGCCACTGCGGGCGTGTCATAAAATCCACGAACGGGCTGATCACCGCGTCATAGAGCCAAGACAGTATTGCCGCGCGACGGCCCGACAATTCAGGCCTGTGGGCAAGATAATCGCGCACCCGGCGTTCACGCGCCGCCGATTCCTCACCGACGACATGCTCAGGCTCACGGCTCAGCAATATTGTAACCAAACCAATCGACACGAGCGCCGCCATGATCAGATACACCGTGCTCCATCCGACCCCACCGACCAAATTGAGCGCGCCGGTGGTGGAAACCAGAACGCCAATGCGATAACCGAAGACATACGTACTGGCGCCAGTGCCGATTTTTTCTTCCTCGAGCAGCTCGACCCGGTAGGCGTCGATCACGACGTCCTGACTGGCGCTGCAAAACGCGACGAGAACGGCGAAAATGGCCATCAGCCCGAGGTTTTCGACCGGATCGGTTAGCGCCATGGCAACGATTGCCGCCATCAACGCGAGCTGAGTCGCCACCGTCCAGCCGCGGCGCTGCCCGAGAAACCGTGTGAGCAGCGGAAATCCCACCCTGTCGATAACCGGCGCCCAAAGGAATTTTATCGCGTATGACAGAGCAACTATGGAGAACAGGCCAACTGTCGTCTTGTCAATCTCCTCGCGGGCAAGCCAAATACCGAGTGTGTTTCCCGTCAGCGCCAGCGGCAAACCGGCGGACAAGCCGAGAAAGAAAATGGAGACAATACGCCGGTCGCGATAGCTGGCCAGGGCGCCGCGCCAGGATTTACGCGCTGCATGGCCAAGCCCATCGCGCGACCGCGCCGGGGGCGAACGGCCGTCAGCCATGTTTAACTGGCCGGATTGCCGTCAGAGCCGGTTCCTATCATGTGCGTGGTGCAGATTTATTTCCGGCCCGCGCGGCACGATGCGGGTTGGGTTGATGCTCTCATGGCTGCGGTAATAATGTTCTTTGATGTGGCGGAAATTGCACGTCTCGGCGATCCCTGGGATTTGATACAATTCGCGTAAATAATTGGAAAGACAGGGATAATCCGCGATTCTTCGGAGATTGCACTTGAAATGGCCGACATAGACGGGATCAAAGCGGAGCAGCGTGACAAAGAGCCGCCAATCCGCCTCGGTCAGGCGATCGCCGCATAGGTAGCGCCCAGTTGAGAGCTTATCTTCCGCCCAGTCGAGCGCCGCGAAGAGCTGTTCGAACGCTTCTTCATAGGCTTCCTGGGTGGTGGCGAAGCCGTTGCGATAGACGCCGTTATTGATGTCGGTAAACACCCGCTCATTGATTTCGTCGATCTCGCTCAGCAAATCATCCGGGCAATAATCTGGGCTGTCCTTGGCGATTCCAACGAACTCGCTGTTCATCATGCGGATAATTTCGGCCGATTCATTATTGACGATGGCGCCGCGCGTACGGTCCCACAGTACCGGCACCGTAACGCGGCCGGAATATTCCGCCCGAGCGTGGGTGTAGATTTCATGCATGTGCCGGGCGCCGAACAGCGGATCGGCAATGCAGCCCTCGCTTTCGCCAAACGCCCAGCCCTTATCGGCCATGAACGGATCGACGACAGATATGCTGATCGCGTCCTCCAGGCCCTTGAGAACACGAAATATAAGGGTGCGGTGCGCCCATGGGCAGGCGAGCGAGACATAGAGGTGATAGCGCCCGGCTTCGGCCTTGAAACCGGTGCTGCCATCGGCGCTGACGAAATCGCGGAACTGGGTCTCGGCGCGGACAAACCGGCCATCCTTGGAACGGACAGCTAGCGTCTCGGCTTGCCAAATACCATCCACCAATTGGCCCATACCGTCACCCCCTCAATTCCTGTCGTCGCCCCGTCATACAAGGATATGACAAAGTTAAGGCATTGAATTTATTGACTATACATTTTACCCGCCAGCGAGTGGCCCAGCGCTGGCCGCAACGAACTGAGCAACATCGGATTCCGGTTTGGCGCCAAAATGGGAGATTATCTCGCTGGCCGCGAGCGCGCCGAGGCGGCCGCAGCGGGCAAGGTCGAAATCATGGGTGTAACCGTAGAGAAACCCGGCAGCATAGAGGTCGCCGGCACCGGTTGTGTCCGTCAATTGTGCCACCGGCGCCGCGTCAATAACATGAATTTCACCACCGCCGACGACCACGGATCCCTTTTCGCTCCGGGTCAGCGCGGCAATTTCACAATGCTTGGCGACCAATTGCAGCGCTTCATCAAAATCGGATAATTGATAGAGCGATAAAATTTCATCTTCGTTGGCGAACAGAATATCGACATGGTTCTCGACCAGATCGCGGAATTCGTCACGATAACGATCAACGCAGAATGAATCTGAGAGGCTGAGCGAGACGCGCCTGCCATGCGCATGGGCAATTTTCTGCGCCTTGCGAAAAGCCTGTTTGGCGCCTGGCGGATCCCAAAGATAGCCTTCCATATAGGTCACTTTGGCGTCAGCGATAAAATCCTCCCTGATATCGTCAGGGCCAAGCTCAACGCAGGCGCCGAGATAGGTATTCATGGTACGCTGGGCATCGTCGGTGACGAGAATGAGACAGCGCGCCGTCGGCGTGCCGTCAATCGCTGGTGTGGTATCAAACCGAACGCTGGCAGCGTTGATATCGTGGCGAAATACCTCGCCCAGGGTATCTTTCTTGACCTTGCCGATATAGCCGGCGGCGCCACCCATCAGGGCAAGGCCAACCATGGTGTTGGCGGCGGATCCGCCGGAAGCTTCGATGCCAACGCCCATAGCGGCGTAAAGCGCCTCAGACTGCTCAGCATCAATAAGGGTCATCGCGCCCTTGGCCAGCGCGTGGTCGGTAAGAAACGAGTCCTCGGCACGCGCGATCACATCGACGATGGCATTGCCGATACCGATCACATCCAGGCTTGGTTCCGCCATATTTCAACTCCGATTCGCTAATATTATTATGTTTCTTGCGCCGCACTATAAGGTGCCAACGAGATAGAATCCAACATATGGTGGGGATTCGGGCAGGGCTGGGATTCGCCGTGCCGCACCGGCTGCACGGTTCTTCCGAAGACGCCGCAAGATAGGGATAAGAAGATGATTGAAGCGCTTAGTTTGGCCTTCAGGCAACTTGGTGATCGGCGCATCAGGCACGCCATATTGTGGACGCTGCTGATTGCGCTTACGATTTCCGCCATATTGATCGCTGGCGCGACCGCGACGTTCGCCCTGTTGGAGCTTTCCGGAATCGTCTTTGTCGATTGGGCCTTGGCGCTCTTAGGCGGCATTGCGGCGGCCTTTGTTGCCTGGATGCTGTTCCCGGTATTGGCGGCTGAGATCCTCTACGCCTTTGTCGATCAAGTCGCCGACGCGGTTGAGGAACGCCACTACCCGCACCTGCCGAAGCCCACGCCGGCCTCGTTCTGGCATTATACGATCGCCGGCATCCGCCTCGCTCTGGTCATGGGATTTTTCAATCTGCTTATCCTGCCGCTCGCCTTCTTTCCGGTCGCCAATGTGCTTTATCCGATTTTCTACTTCATCATCAACGGCATTTTGCTGGGGCGCGAATTCTTCGAAATCGTTGCGCCGCGGCGCATGGATTTTAAAGCCGTACGCCAGTTACGGCGAAAGCACCGCATTAAACTATTTGTCTCAGGCGTTGTAATTGCATTATTATTCACAATTCCGCTGATTAACTTAATCGCACCGATCGTGGCAACGGCCTTCATGGTCCATATCTTCCACGGTCTGGGCGGCAGCGGAACACCGCGCTCCGAATTGCGGTCATGAGCTTTTGATGGATACAGAAATGGTCCGCCGTAGAAGCAACGAACCAGGAGGCCGCAGGCCTATGCCCGGCAGCAGCAACGAAGACCCGCATTTCATACCGCGCTTTTCGAGCGAACCGATGAGCCTGGATGGCCCGAGCCGAGCGGTGCAGTTTCATCCCGATGTGCCGCACCGAAGAGATGGCCACCACGCCCTATCCGAGCCCGGCGCGCCTGACGAATTCGGCCTGGAAAGCAAGCTTCTGACCGTGGGCAAGGATATGGGCCTGAAGGGCGCCGAGATTTCCGATTGCGACCGTCTCGTCGTCGAAGGCACGATTGACGGCACCCTGACCAGCGGGCGCTATCTCGAGATTGATGTTGGCGGCACCTTCAAGGGCTCGGCGGTGATCGATAATGCCGAAATCGCCGGCACCTTCGAGGGCGAATTGCGCGTTCATAACCGCCTCGCCATTCACGCTTCGGGACTGGTCATCGGCAAGATCTATTATGGCCAACTCGAAATAGAGCGCGGCGGGCGCATAAACGGCGCGGCCGAACATGACGGCGGAAACCGCGAAGCCGATCTGCAGCCGGTCAGCGACGGGAACCAGGAAATAACATTTTCCACGCCGGCGGCTGCGTCAGAAACGGATTGATGGCGCGCCGACTATGGGAGGCCAAGCCGGCATCGCCGGTTGTGTTGGTGCTTGCCCTGATCCTGCTTGTCGTGGCTGCCTGCACCAAGCCCTACAATCCTGCGCAAGGCCCGGACGGTGACTCCCCACCGCCAACCTCAGCAACGGAAACTACCCTGCAGCAGGATACCGCGCCCACCGAAGCGGTTGCCGAAAAGGCTTCGCCACCGCCTAAGGAGCTGAGCGAACCAGCGCCCGCGCCGCTCGCCGCATTGGAGACAGAATCGCCACTCGCCCCGGCACAAATAGAGGTGATGCCGCCGATCAATGACGATCCGCATCAACTGATGGGTCTGGCGCCCAGCGCCGTCAACCGCCTGCTCGGGCCACCTTCCCTGTTGCGGACGGAGGCACCGGCCGAAGTCTGGCAATACACGGCGGAGGATTGCGTCCTCGACATATATCTCTACGCCGAAGAACAAATGCCGGATCGTTCCCGCGTTACTTATTATGAGATTCGCCGTTCCGATACGGCCACCCGAGGTGCGCGCGCCTGCTTCGGCGAAATCATCCAAAGCTGGAACAACACCAGCGGCGAAACGCCCTAATCCTCTTCCGGAGCCGTCTATTCCGATTCTGTGGTCTTTGCCTTGAAGGCGCAGAGTTCGCGCACCTCGCAGGCCGGACAATCGGGGTTGCGCGCCTTGCACACATAGCGGCCGAATAGGATCAACCAGTGATGCGCGTGCTGGAGATATTCTTGCGGAACGGCCTTGTAGAGCTTGTCCTCCACCTGATCGGGTGTTTTGCCGCGCGCTAGACCTGAGCGGTTGGCAACCCGGAAGACATGGGTGTCGACAGCGATCGTCGGTTGACCAAATACCGTGTTGAGAACAACCCCCGCCGTTTTACGCCCGACACCGGGCAAGGCCTCCAACTGGGCGCGGTTATCCGGTACCTGACTGTCATGACGTTCAATCAGCATCGCGCTCAGCGCGATGATATTTCTGGCCTTGGCATTGTAGAGGCCAATGGTGCGGATGTGCTTCTTGAGCCCAGCCTCGCCCAGGGCTACCATTTTCTCCGGCGTGTCGGTGGCGGCGAAAAGTTTCTTTGTCGCCTTGTTAACGCCGACGTCGGTGGCCTGGGCGGAAAGCACAACGGCGACCAAAAGCGTATAGGGATTTTTAAATTTAAGCTCGGTCACCGGCGCAGGAATTCGCGCCGCCAACCGTTTCATGAATTCAGCGGCATCGGTCTTTTTCATGGTGGCTGAGATTAGTGGGAGAGAGCAGGTTACACTAGAGCAAAACCCGAGCAGGTGGAATCACCCGCGACGACGATTTGCTTCAAACCCAAAGTGATAGAGCATTTTGCGTGAGCGCATGCGAACGTGACATGCTCTAGGGAATAGAATCCAAACTATGTACATGACAGTGCCGGCGGGTTGAAATGAAACTGCTCCTAACCCTGTTGCTGATGGCAGTGCTTATAGCGCTGGCACCCTATGGCAGCGCCTCCGCCGGGTTAAGCGAAGGGCGTGCTGCCTATGCGCGCGGCGACTACAGCACGGCGATAAGCGAATTTACAGCGCTGGCCGAAGCCGGAAACGCCTACGCGCAACGCATGCTCGGTGCCATGTACCGCCAAGGCCAGGGCGTCGCCAAGAATGCGGAACACGCCCTCTATTGGACGCAAAAGGCGGTCAAGCAGGGCGATGGCGGGGCACAATTCAATCTCGCCAACATGTACGAGACCGGTGATTTGGTAGCGAAGAATTTTCCTCTCGCGGCCAAATTGTATCAGCTCGCGGCGCGCGCCGATATTCCTCTGGCGCAATATCGCCTCGGCGTATTTTTCCTTGAGGGCCTCGGCGGCACGCGCGACCGGGTGCGCGCCTTCGTATGGTTTTCACGTGCCGCCGTCAATGAGCGTGCCGGCGGACTGGCGGCCCATGCCGCCAAAGCGCGTGACAAGATCGGCCAGCGCCTGAGTGAAACGGAGAAGGCGCGCGGCGCCCAGCTCCTGCAGCGGATGTTGGCGCAGTCCGCAGGCGTATCGCGCAAGCCAGCCAAGCAATCGACCGGCACCGGATTTATCGTCAGCGCCGATGGCTATATCCTGACCAATAACCATGTCGTCGCCGGCTGCAAGGAAGTGCATATCAAGCCGCTCGTCGTGCCGGTTGTTGCCACCGACGCCAAGCGCGATCTCGCGCTCTTAAAGGTGGGCGCTAATTTCAAGCGCTTCGCGACCTTCAGAGACGGCGCCATCCGCAAAGGTGAAAGCGTTGTCGTAGCGGGCTTCCCGCTGCACGGCGTGCTTGCCTCCGACCTTAAAATCACTACCGGCACGGTGAGCGGATTAGCCGGGCCGGGCAACAACGCGACGCTTCTGCAACTTTCCGCACCGATCCAGAAAGGCAATAGCGGCGGCCCGTTACTCGACCTTTCGGGCCATGTGATCGGCGTGGTGGTGAGCAAATTGGACGCGCTGAAAATGGCCCGCGCGACCGGCGATATCCCGCAAAATGTGAATTTCGCCATCAAGGGGGATGTCGCGCACGCATTCTTGGCGGAGCATGATGTCGCGGTCGTGACGGCACAATCGACAGCAGATCTGCCGCCCGCCGATGTCGCCGAGCGCGCCCAGCTCTACACCGCATTGATCGAATGTTGGAAGTGACATGGCTGTTGGAAGTGACATGGCACAGGGCGAAGGTAATTTTCGCGACGCGAACCTCGCCAACGAGTTACGGGAGCCGGTGCTATTCGATGCGGCGCTCGAGCCGCACCGCGCGCTGCCGCGTTACGGCCTCATCGTGGTCATGCTGGCGGCGGGGATCATCACTCTGGGCGTTGGCGGAAATACGCCAAGCTAGGTGAGCGCGGCGAAATTCAATACATCCGCCATGGTATAGAGGCCGGGCGGCTTGCCTTGCGCCCAGGCCGCCGCGCGCAACGCGCCGCGGGCATAGGTCTGGCGGCTGGATGATTTGTGGGTCAGTTCCAAACGCTCGCCATCGGCGGCAAAAATCACGCTGTGATCGCCGACCACGTCACCGCCCCTGAGCGCAGCAAAGCCGATGGCGCCGCGCGCCCGTGCACCGGTAACGCCATCGCGCCCGCGCTCGGCGACATCATCCAACTGAACGCCCCGGCCCTTGGCAACCGCGCGGCCCAATCCGAGCGCGGTGCCGGAAGGTGAATCGACCTTGTGACGGTGATGCATCTCGACGATTTCGACATCGTAGTCATCATCTAAAAGCGCCGCCGCCTGCTCGGCCAAATGCATCAAAAGATTGACACAGAGGCTCATATTCGGCGCCTGGACAATTGCCGTTTTTTCGCCGGCCCGCGCCAATGCGCCTTGCTGTTCGGCGGCAATACCGGTGGTGCCGATAATCAGCGCCGTGCCATGGCGGGCGGCGCCCTCAGCATGATCGGTGGTAGCGATGGGAAGGGTAAAATCGAGCACCACGTCGCTGGCGGCAAAGAGCGCGTCGCTGTCATCGCTAACGGCAACGGAGAGGGCCGCCCCGCCGGCAACTTCGCCGGCATCGCGCCCGAGCATCGCATGGCCAGAGATTTCGCTGGCCGCAACCAGACAAAAGCCGGGTGTCTCGGAAATTTGGCGAATCAGTGTCACGCCCATTCTGCCGGTGGCGCCCGTCACACCAATTTTTATGTCGTTTTGTTCCACCATGTCGCCCCCGCTTGTTGCAGGGGGACAAAAAAACACAAAGCGCGGCGGACACCAAGCGCTATTGCATGTTCAACGCCAATGCAAAATTTGGTTGCCGGTTTAATCCTTGAGGTCTTCCCAGATATCCTTGACCTTGGAAAAGAATCCGTCCGACTGCGGGCTGGTGGATTTGGTGCCGAGCGAATCGAATTGCTTGAGCAGTTCTTTTTGCTTCTTGTTGAGATTGACCGGCGTTTCGACCGAAACCTCAATATACATATCGCCCTTCGAGCCACCTCTGAGCGCCGGCATGCCTTTGCCGCGCAAGCGGAACTGATGGCCGCTCTGGGTGCCGTGCGGGATGGTCACGCGCGCCCGCCCGCCGCCCAGCGTCGGCACATCGATGGAGCCACCAAGTGTGGCCGAGAACATCGGAATGGGAACCTGGCAATAGAGGTTCATGGCATCGCGCTGAAACAGCGGATGCGGTTTGATGGAAATGAAAATATAGAGATCGCCCGCTGGCGCACCGCGCGCCCCGGCTTCGCCCTCACCGGCAAGGCGAATGCGCGTGCCGTCCTCAACCCCGGCCGGAATATTGACCGACAGCGTCTTTTCCTTTTGTACCCGACCGGCACCTCGGCAGCTTTTACACGGATCAGCGATCACGGTGCCGGAGCCCTGGCAGGTCGGGCAGGTGCGCTCGATGGTAAAAAATCCCTGCTGCGCCCGCACTTTGCCGACGCCGCCACAGGCACTGCATATGGTCGGCTTGGTGCCTTCCTTGGCGCCGCTGCCGGAGCAATCGTCGCAGCTTACCGACGTCGCAGCCTGTATTTTGGTCTGCTTGCCGGCAAAGGCGTCTTCGAGATTGACTTCCATATTGTAGCGCAGATCGGCACCCCGCGCCGGACCACGCCGCCCGCCGCGCCGCTGGCCGCCCATGAAATCGCCGAACAGGTCGTCAAATACATCGGCAAAACTGGAGCGGAAATCGAAATCGCCGGGACCGGCGCCACCGCCGCCGCCCTCGAATGCGGCATGGCCATACTGATTATAGGCACTGCGTTTTTGTTCGTCGGAGAGCACGCCATACGCTTCCGACAGCTCCTTGAACATGGCTTCGGCTTCGTCGTCATCCGGATTGCGATCCGGGTGATATTTCATCGCCAGCTTACGGTACGACTTCTTCAGTTCCGCCGCATCCGCGTCGCGGGTGACACCCAGTGTCTCGTAATAATCTCGTTTGGCCATTCTGCCCTCAACGCCCGACACGACCGTGCACACCGCGCCCGAAATTTGGCGGCGTTGCCGGAATGATCTGCATGGATAGCGTCACCGCTGGAAGCGGTTCAATCGGGACGCTGGTTCTTGTCTTCGTCGTCGAGTTCCTCGAATTCGGCATCGACAATATTGTCGGGCTCCGGCGCGTCATCGTCGCCGGCCGGACCAGCGCCACCCGGCCCCATACCCTCCATACCTTCCATACCTTCAGGCATGCCGCCCTCGGGCCCGGCGCTATCCTTATAAACGGCCTCACCCAGCTTCATCGACGCCTGGCCAAGCTTTTCCATCTTGGCGCCGATCTCGGCCGCATCCTCGCTCGCCAGCGCGCCGCGCACTTCCTCGATCTCGGCTTCGATCACGCTCTTCTCTTCAGCGCTAACCTTATCGCCGTGCTCCTCGAGCATTTTCTCGACACTGTGCACCATGGCTTCGGCGTGATTGCGCGCCTCGACCAATTCCTTGCGCTTCGCGTCTTCTTCAGCATGCGCCTCGGCATCATGCACCATGCGGTCGATCTCAGAATCATCGAGTCCGCCCGACGCCTGGATGCGAATCTGCTGTTCTTTGCTGGTCGCTTTGTCTTTGGCCGAAACATTGACGATGCCGTTGGCATCGATATCGAACGTCACCTCGATTTGCGGCAAGCCGCGCGGTGCCGGGGGAATACCGACCAAATCAAACTGCCCGAGTATCTTATTATCCGCCGCCATTTCGCGCTCGCCCTGGAAGACGCGAATGGTCACCGCTGACTGGCTATCCTCAGCGGTCGAAAAAACCTGGCTCTTTTTGGTTGGTATGGTCGTGTTGCGATCGATCAAGCGGGTGAATACGCCGCCCAGTGTTTCGATGCCGAGCGAGAGCGGCGTCACGTCGAGCAACAACACATCCTTGACGTCGCCCTGCAAAACGCCGGCCTGAATGGCCGCGCCGATCGCCACGACTTCGTCCGGATTAACGCCCTTGTTGGGCTCACGGCCGAAGAAATTTTTCACCGTCTCAATCACTTTCGGCATGCGCGTCATGCCGCCAACGAGAATGACTTCGTCGATTTCGCCCGCCGACAGGCCGGCATCTTTCAATGCCGCCTTGCACGGATCGATGGTGCGGTTGACGAGATCCTCGACGATGGCCTCGAGCTTGGCCCGCGTCACCTTCATGGTCAGATGCTTGGGGCCGCTTGAATCAGCGGTGATGAACGGCAGATTGATTTCCGTCTGCACGGCGCTCGACAATTCGATCTTGGCTTTCTCGGCAGCTTCTTTCAGACGCTGCAGCGCGAGTTTGTCCTCGCGCAGATCGATGCCGTTTTCCTTTTGGAATTCCTCCGCCAGATAGGAGAGCAGGCGGATATCGAAATCCTCGCCGCCGAGGAAGGTATCGCCATTGGTCGATTTGACCTCAAACACACCGTCGCCGATTTCGAGTACGGATACGTCAAACGTGCCGCCGCCAAGATCGAACACGGCGATGGTGCCGTTTTCCTTGCGGTCGAGACCGTAGGCGAGCGCTGCCGCGGTCGGCTCATTGATGATGCGCAGCACTTCGAGGCCGGCGATCTGGCCGGCGTCCTTGGTCGCCTGGCGCTGCGAATCGTTGAAATAGGCCGGCACGGTGATCACTGCCTGTTCGACATTTTCACCGAGATGGGATTCGACCGTTTCTTTCATCTTTTGCAGGATAAAAGCGCTGATTTGGCTCGGCGAATAGCTTTCGCCGCGCGCCGTAACCCAGGCATCGGCATTGTCATGCTCGGTGATGGAATAGGGCACCATCTTGATGTCTTTTTGCGTCATCGGGTCCTTATAGGCACGTCCGATGAGGCGCTTGATGGCGAAGATTGTGTTTTCCGGGTTGGTAACACCCTGACGCTTGGCCGATTGGCCGACCAGGCGCTCACCATCCTCGGCGAAGGCGACAATTGATGGCGTGGTGCGCCCGCCCTCTGAGTTTTCGACCACGCGGGGCTCCGAGCCCTCCATGATCGCCACACAGGAGTTTGTCGTGCCGAGATCGATACCGATAACTTTGCTCATATTAGCCCTCATAGCTCTGCAGGCCGGGGCGGCCACTTAATGCACCGCCTGGGCCCCATAAATGGGCAAACCGCCGCTTAGGCTGCGGTTCAAGTTTCGATGGCACATATTGGTGCCCCATCGCCTGCCTACAACCGCCTACAACACGGAAATTTGCCAAAAATGCTTAAAATTGGCCAATTCACCCGAATCCGGGCCTTAATTGGCCTTATCAATTCCCAAATCTGCGCCGAGAAATCGCTAAATCTCGACGCAACATAGCCATTTAGGCGCTTGTGTCGAGTGCGCTGCCAAGATTTTCCGCCTTGCCATTGTCGCCCGACTGATCGCCATCCATATCCTTGGGCGGCGGCGCAGCCTTGGCAACGCCGACCATCGCCGGGCGCAGCAGGCGATCGCCAATAACGAAACCGGCCTGCACGACCTCGATAATCGTTCCGTCGGGCTGGCCCGTCGCCGGCGCCTCGAACATCGCCTGATGCAGATTATAGTCGAATTTTTCGCCGAGCGGGTTGACCTGCTTGATGCCGTGGCGCTCCAGGGCGGTGGCCAATTCGCGCGCCGTCATCTCGACACCTTCAACCAGGGCCTTGACGATTTCGCTCTCCTCGCGCGCCCCGTCCGGAATGGATTCGAGGGCACGCGCCATATTGTCCGACACCGACAACATATCGCGGGCAAAATTTGCGATGCCGTAACGGCCAGCGTCGGCGACATCTTTTTTCGCCCGTCGGCGGACATTTTCGGTTTCAGCAAGGGCGCGCAAGAGCTGGTCCTTCAGCTCTGTCGCGTCTGCGTCGGCATTCTCTTCTTCTTCGGATTCGCCGTCGTCAGGCGCCATTTCAGGTATATCCAGAGCCGTTTCTTCGTCTCGAATCTCTTCGGATTCGCCAGAATCGCCGGCATTCTCAGCGCCTGTGCGTTCTCGCTCGTTATCGTTCATGGAGTGTTCACCTTCGCTCATTCATTAACTCAAAATTCGCCCGCATTAACTCAAAATTCGTCCAATGACGCTCGCGGTGTGATCCACCAGCGGGACAATGCGGGCATAGTTGATGCGGGTCGGCCCAATCACGCCGATGGCGCCGATGAAGCGCGATTTGCTGTCGCGGTAGGGCGCGACGATCATCGAACATTCGGTGTTGTGGAACAATTCATTTTCGGCGCCGATGAAAATCTGCACCCCTTCGGCGCCTTCGGTACTCTCGAGCAATTGCACAAAGCCCTCCTTGCTGTCGAGCGCTTCGAACAGGCCGCGAATACGGTCGAGCTCCGCCATCGCCGTCACATCGTCAAGCAGATTGGCGCGGCCGCGCACGATCAGGGTGCCATTTTCCTTTTTCTCATTGGCCCAGGTCGCCAAGCCCGCTTCCACCACTTTGGCGGATAGCTCATCCAATTGGGCACGGTGCTCAGCCAATTCAAGATGTATTTCGGCGCGTACATCCTCCAGCGTGCGGCCCGACAGGCGCGCGTTGAGATAGTTGGCCGCCTCGGTAAGCGCCGATTGCGGCATGCCGGGCGGCAGGTTGATCACCCGATTCTCCACCACGCCGCTCTCGGTCACCATGATGGCGAGCGCCTCGCCGGGCCCGAGAGAGGCAAATTCAACCTGTTTAAACGGCACATCGGCGGTCGGCGCCAGCACCAGGCCGGCGCAGCGCGAGAGGCCGGAGAGCGCTTCAGTCGCCTCGCTCAGCATTTCCTCCACCGTGCGGCCCGAAGCATTACAGGGGCCCTCGATGCTCGAGCGCTCCTGATCGGTCAGATTGCCAACCTCAAGCAGGCCATCGACGAACAGGCGCAGACCAAGCTGGGTCGGCAGCCGCCCGGCCGAGGTATGCGGCGAGAACAGCAGGCCTGAATCTTCCAGATCCGCCATCACATTGCGGATGGTCGCCGGCGACAGCGGATTTTGCAGGCGGCGCGACAGGGTGCGCGAGCCGACCGGCTGGCCGGTCTGCATGAATTCCTCCACCAGCCGCCGTAAGACTTCCTGCGATCGCCCGTTTAGCTCATACAACAATTCGAAATGCCCAATTAAGAGCGCAAAATATTGCGCCGACGCCCCTGAATGTAGTGAGCCCCCCAAGCAGCGTCAACGGCTGGGGGGACACACGCTGGACGCATGCCGGGCGCTCGGTTAGGGTCCGGAAAATTCAAACATATGGAGAATAATTATGCGTCCTTCCGGCAGACAGCTCGACGAATTGCGCGCCATTTCGTTGCAGCCGGGTTTCAGTAAACATGCCGAGGGATCATGCCTGGTCAAATTCGGCGATACTCATGTTCTCTGCACCGCCAGTGTGGAGACCCGCGTGCCGCCATTCCTGCGCAATTCAGGCCGTGGCTGGGTGACGGCGGAATACGGCATGCTGCCGCGCTCAACCGGATCGCGATCCGGGCGCGAAGCGGCGCGCGGCAAACAAGGCGGGCGGACGCATGAAATCCAACGCCTGATCGGGCGCTCGCTGCGCGCCGTGACCGAGATGACCGCCTTCGGCGAGCGCCAGGTGACGCTCGATTGCGATGTCCTGCAGGCTGATGGCGGCACCCGCACGGCAGCGATCACCGGCGCCTATGTCGCGCTCCACCAGGCCTTTGACGGCTTGGTCAAAGCGGGTGAGATTAAACAAATACCCCTCAGCGATCAGATCGCGGCGGTAAGCTGCGGCATCTATAAGGGAGAGGCCGTTCTCGATCTCGATTACGACGAGGACAGCGTCGCCGATACGGACGCGAATTTCGTCCTCACCGGCTCAGGCGGGATTGTCGAAATTCAGGGCACCGCCGAAGGCGAGCCGTTTAGCGAGGAGGAGTTCCTTAAATTGATGGAATTGGCGAAAGCGGGCATTCAGCAATTGGCGGCGCTGCAACGCGATGCGCTTGGCCTGAGCGGTTGATCTAACATGGCGCGCAAATTCAGCGGTGATCGGCTGGTTATTGCCAGCCACAATGCCGGCAAGGTGCGCGAGATGATCGAACTGATGGCGCCGTTCGGCGTCGAGGTTCATACCGCCGAAGCGCTTGGCCTGGCCGAGCCGGAAGAGACCGGGACGACCTTTCGCGCCAACGGCGAACTTAAGGCGCGCGCCTCGGCATTGGGCGCAAAGCTGCCGGCTTTCGCCGACGATTCAGGCTTGGTGGTGCCGGCCCTGAATGGCGATCCGGGAATCTATTCCGCGCGCTGGGCCGGCGAGACGCGGGATTTTGGCATTGCCATGAATTTGGTCGAGGACGCGCTCAAAAAAACAGGAGCCTCGCCGGAAGATGCGAATGCCTATTTCGTCTCCGCCCTTTGCCTGTGTTGGCCGGACGGCCATGTCGAGAATTTCGAGGGCGAGGTGCACGGCACCTTGAGCTTCCCGCCGCGCGGCGATAACGGCTTTGGCTACGATCCCATATTTGTCCCCGACGGATATAACGTCACCTTCGGCGAAATGCCGGCAGTGGAGAAACACGCCCTCAGTCACCGCGCGCGGGCCTTCGAAAAACTTGTCGCCGCCTGTTTTCAGAGCGATGGCTGAGACGCGAAAAGACAGTTTGGCGGTTTACGTCCACTGGCCATTTTGCCTCTCCAAATGCCCCTACTGCGATTTTAATTCCCACGTCCGCGACAGCGTCGACGATGCGCGCTGGCGCCGCGCGCTCTGTCTCGAGATCGATTATTGGGCCGAACAAACGCCGGGGCGGCACGTCGGTAGCATTTTCTTCGGTGGCGGCACGCCATCGCTGATGGCACCCGAGACAGTGGCGGCGGTAATCGAGCGGATCGGCATGAAATGGTCGCTCGACGCGGCGGCGGAAATCACCCTCGAAGCCAATCCGACTTCCGCCGAGGCGGCGCGTTTTGCCGCCTTTCGCGAAGCTGGCGTCAACCGGCTCTCGCTCGGCGTCCAGGCGCTCGACGATACGGCGCTTAAATTTCTCGGCCGCCAACATGATGCGAACGAAGCGCGCGCAGCGCTCGATCTCGCGCGCCGCATCTTTCCGCGTTTCTCATTCGATCTGATCTATGCCCGCCCGGAGCAAAGCGCCGCCGCCTGGCGTCAGGAATTGAGCACGGCGCTGGATATGGCGGCGGGGCATGTCTCGCTCTACCAGCTCACTATCGAAAAGGGCACGCCGTTCTATACCCGCCAGCGCGACGGCGAGATAAACCCGCCCGGCGAGGCGCATGCCGCTGATCTTTTCGACATCACCAATGCGCTCGCCGCCACCGCCGGTTACAGCGCCTATGAAATTTCCAATTATGCGAAGCCAGCCCACGCCAGCCGCCACAATCTCGCTTATTGGCGTTATCAGGATTATGCCGGCATTGGCCCCGGCGCGCATGGCCGCCTGCGGACGGCAGAGAACGGCGCCCGCGCCCTGCGCCAACACGCCAAGCCGGAAACCTGGCTGGAGGCTGTCGAACGCGTCGGTCACGGCAGCGCCGAGGCGCGGCCCCTAGAGCCAACAGAGCAGGCCGAGGAAATGCTGATGATGGGGCTGCGTCTGCACGAAGGTATAAATTTGGTGTTTTTTACCGAACGTACCGGCCTGACCCTGGAGCAGGCAATTCGTCCCGGCGCTTTGACGCGTCTCGGCGATGGCGGCTTGCTCAGCCATGACGGACAAAATTTGCGCGCCACGGATAAAGGACGCAACGTGCTCAACAGCCTGTTATCTGAGCTATTCGCCTAGCGTTTTTTGTTCGGTGTGCGACACGGCAAAGCGGCCGGGCGGCGGGCTGACGACGAGAACATTAGCGCTCCCTGCGGCGCTCCCTGTGGCGCGCCCGGCAATTTCCAACACCGCCAGGCCGCGCTCCGGCAGGCCGTCGCTGGAAAAGCGGAAAATGCCGCCGGCACCAAGAAAACCGCGCGTACTGGCGAGCGCTTCCGCATCGAATGCCTCACCCTCGGCGCGGCGCGCCAGAGCCGCGGCCAGAGCCGTCGCGTCATAGGCCAAAGTAGCAATGCGGTGTGGCGTGTAGCCATACATACTCTCAAACCGCCCGACGAAATCGGCGCGCGCCGCAGGCGGTGGGCCGACATACCAGCCACCGACAAGTGTCGGTTCGCTGAGCGTTTCGGGATTATCCCAGAGCCCGGTGCCGAGGAAACGAACCTTGGCCGGGTCGATATCGTAATAGGGCAGCAGCGGGACAACCCGATTTAGGCTTTCGCCGCCATCGGGCAACAACAAAGCATCGAAGGGAACCTCGCCCAGCGTATCCAGGCCCTCGAGCCGGCGCAGCGCACGCTGGGAAACTTCATCATCGCGCCCCTCCAGTGCCTTGCGTTCGGCATTCAATTCACCGCGCCGCTGGTCGTAATCAGCCAAGCCACGCACCACCGCATCGGCATCCGAGAGATCGAGCATGTAAAAAGCGACACGCGAGAACTCCGCGCCCACCGCCTCGACCGCGACCCGCATCTGGCTCGCCACGGCATTGCCATAGGCGGAGCGCGGCGCCAGCACGGCAAAACGCCGGAGGCCGTTCTCATAAGCAAAGCCGACAAGCCGCGCGATCTGTTGGCGTGAGGTATGGCCGAGCAGATAGACACCGTCTCCGGCCACTTCGGTATCGGTGGAAAAGGCGACCACATTCACCCCGGCAACACGCGCAACCGGCGTCACGGCGCTCACTTCTTCGCTCAATAACGGCCCGAGCAGAAGCGCCGCGCCATCCGCCAACAGGCCCTCCGCTGCGCGCAGTGCGCCTGCGGCGGTGCCGCCGGTATCGCGCGGCTGCAAGATAAAGCGCTGATCGGCAACATCGAACAGCGCCAATTGCGCGGCGTCGAGAAGCGCCGCGCCCTCGCGCGCCAGGGCGCCGGTCAAGGGCAGCAACAGGCCGACCTTAACCGGCGCCGTGGTGCTCGGTGGCGCCTGTTCAATTTCAGCCTCCAGGGCTTCGGTCAGTACCGCGAGCGCTATTTCCTCACTTGCACTAACGCCTCCATCATCCGCCGGCGCTTCGGCTGTCTCGACTTTTTCGGGCTTGGGTTTCACCGGTGTGGACGGCTCGACCGCGCTTTTTTCAGTCTCGACCGATTGCGATTTTGCAGGAGGGGTTTTGTCCTCAGCGCTGCGCGAGGGTAAACTCGGCGCCTGACACGCAGTAGTCAGCACCAATAGGGCGATCAAGAGGGCAACATGACGCGCTCGAATGCCCACAGCTGAATACTCCCGTAACACGATTGCCTTAACCGGCAGCAGCCTAATTGAGGCGGCCATGCGAAGTAAACCAACATCGAAGCTACGCCCGGGGCTTTACATCGTCGCCACGCCGATCGGCAATATGGACGATATCACGCTGCGCGCCCTCGACGTTCTCAGCTCGGTCGACCGAATCGCCTGTGAAGACACGCGCCACACCCGCCGCTTGTTGGAGCGCCATGGTATCGAAGCGCGCCTGCTGCCCTACCACGAACACAATGCCGAGCATATGCGCCCGGCCATCATGGCGCGCCTCGCGCACGGCGAAACCCTCGCCCTGGTCTCGGATGCCGGCACACCGCTGATTTCGGACCCCGGCTTTAAGCTGGTGCGAAAAGCCATCGCGTCAGGCATCTATGTAACCGCCCTGCCCGGCCCGAGCGCCGCGCTGATGGCCCTGACATTATCCGGCCTGCCGAGCGATAAATTTATGTACGCCGGATTCCTGCCGCCAAAAACAACGGCGCGGCGTAAGGCGCTCGGCGAACTGGCGGCGATCGATGCTACTTTGATCCTTTTTGAATCGCCGCGCCGGCTGGCCGCCAGCCTGGCTGACATGGCCGATACGCTGGGCCAGCGCGACATTGCCGTGGCACGCGAGATGACCAAATTGCACGAAGAATTTGTGCGCGGCGATCTGGCTGCCCTCGCGGCGCATTACGGCGAGATCAGCGCGCCCAAGGGGGAGGTCGTGATTATCGTCGGGCCACCACTTTCGAGCGCCGCGGATTTATCCGACGAGGACATAGAGACGCGTTTGGTCGAGCTTTTGCAAACCGCCAGCGTGCGCGACGCCGCCTCTCAACTTGCGGCGGAAACCGGATTGGCGCGGCGTGACCTCTATGCCCGCGCCGTACGCATCAATGGTGAGAAGGCGTGAACACGCGCCAGCGCGCCTATTTGCGCGGCCATGCGGCCGAGCGCCGTTGTGCATTGCTATTGCGCCTCAAGGGCTGGCGCATCCTGGAGCGGCGCTACCGCACGCCGGTTGGTGAAATCGACCTGATCGCCAAGCGCGGCCGGATCATTGCCGCGATTGAAATCAAGGCGCGCCAGACGCTAATCGAAGCGCTCGAGGCGGTCACGCCGCATCAACAGCGCCGCATTGAACGGGCGGCACAAGCCTTCTTGTCCCGACATCCGAAATGGCGCAATCTGGGCTTTCGATTCGACGTCATGGCAGTGACGCCGCGCCAATGGCCGAAACATGTGACGGATGCGTGGCGCCCGGAATCAGATTAGACAATCCAACGCCCTTTAAGGGGGTCCTGATGACGCGACGACTGAATAAACCTATACATGAATTATTGGCCTTTTCGTGGCTGGCGCGGTTAAAAATGCTCACGCTTGCGGCCTTGATGATAAGCGCCTTGGCGCTCAATAGCTGCGGCGGCGTGATCGTCGGCGGCGCGGCGACAGGCGGTGTTGCCGCCGTCCAGGAGCGCTCGATCGGCGATGCGGTCGACGACCTCACGATCCGCGCGCAACTGAATCAATTGTTTTTCGAAGACAATATCGATCTTCTCGCCAGCGTGTCCTTCAGCGTGATCGAAGGGCGCGTGCTGCTCAAAGGTTCGGTGAAAAAGCAGGCGCATAGAGTTCATGCCCTGGAGCTTACCTGGAAGGCCAGCGGCGTGCGCGAAGTGATCAATGAAATTCAAGTGACCAACCAGGGCGGCATCGTCAATTATGCGCGCGACACCTGGATATCGACCCAGCTCAAGGCGGAAATATTGTTCAACAAGAACATCTTCGCGATAAATTACAATGTGGAAACCATCAATGGCGTGGTTTATGTCGTCGGCATTGCGCAAAGTCAGGCAGAGCTGGACATGGTGATCGAACATGCGCGCCGCATTAAAAACGTCAAACAGGTCGTCAGCCATGTGCTTAAGAAGGATGATCCCCGCCGGACGCCCGGGCCGTGAGTGACAAACAAACCTATCTGACGGCGCTGAAATCCATCGGCGCGTTGGCGGACGAGGCGATCGACCTGGCCGAGACGGCGCTAATTCTGGGCGCTCTCGATCGGCCGCGCGAGCTACTCGGCCCCTATCACGGCCATCTTGCGGATCTAGCGGCAGCAGCGGAAGCAGGCGGTGAAATCGATCATCTGGGGGGGCGCGCGGCGTTCCTCAACCGGCTGATGTTCGAGACGCATGGTTATGTCGGTGATACCGAGGATTATGACGATCCGCAAAATGCCAACCTGCTGCATGTGATCGATCGCCGCGCCGGCCTTCCGGTTAGTATTGGCATTCTTTATATCCATGCCGCGCGCGCCGCCGGCTACGACATCACTGGGCTCGCTTTTCCAGGCCACTTTCTGCTCCGCATCACCGAGGGCGCGGCGCGCATGATCATTGACCCGTTCCATGGCGGTCAGGCGCTTGAGGCGGGCCATCTACGCGATTTGTTGAAACAATTCATGGGCGCCGATGCCGAGCTTACGCCCTATCATCATGCGCCCGTCAGCAACCGCGATATCCTCTTGCGCCTGCAAAACAATATCAAGGCGCGGGCGCTGCAGGAGAACGACACCGCGCGCGCCGCTGAGATACTTGAGCGCATGGTAATGTTCGCGCCGCAGGTGGCGTCGGTGTGGCAAGAGCTTGGCATCCTTTCGGCGCATCTTGGAAATTTGCGCCAGGCCATGAACGCGCTCGAGACCTTTCTCGATTTTGCCCCGCCGCAGGACGAAGAGCGCGAAGCCGAAAATCTATTGAACAAAATTAAAACGAGTTTGAATTAGCATGAGCCTTGCCGTCGCCATCCAAATGGACCCCATGGACAGTGTCGATATTGCCGGCGACAGCACGTTCGCGCTGGCGCTCGAAGGCCAAGCGCGTGGCCATGCCCTGTTCCACTATTTACCGTCTGACATCTCGATGCGAGACGGCCGCATTGTCGCCCGCGCGCGCGTGCTTCAAGTGCGCCCCGAGGCCGGCAACCATTTTACCCTAGGCACCGCCGAGCTGTTTGATCTCGCGACCATGGATGTAGTGCTGATGCGCCAGGACCCGCCATTCGACATGGCCTACATCACCGCCACACATCTGTTAGAGCATATCCATCCAGAAACTCTGGTGGTCAACGACCCGGTGCATGTGCGCAACGCACCGGAGAAATTATTCGTCACCCAGTTCGACAATGTCATGCCGCCGACGCTGATTACCAGCGACCCGGCCCTGGTACATGACTTTCGCGCACAACATAAAGACATCATCGTCAAGCCACTGTTCGGCAATGGCGGCGCCGGGGTGTTTCATATCACGCCCGACGACGAGAACCTCAATTCTCTGCTCGAAATGTTCACCGGCCTCTACCGCGAGCCGATTATCATTCAGAAATATCTGCCGGAAATCCGCCAGGGCGATAAGCGCATCATCCTCGTCGATGGCAAGGCTGCCGGCGCCGTTAGCCGGGTGCCCGCCGCAGGTGAGGCGCGGGCCAATCTTCATGTTGGCGCCAGCGCGGAAAAAGCCACACTCACCACGCGCGAGAAGGAAATCTGTGACGCCATCGGCCCGGCGCTCAGAGAACGCGGGCTGATCTTTGTCGGCATTGATGTGATCGGCGACTATCTGACCGAGATCAATGTGACCTCGCCAACCGGCATTATGGAAATCAACCAGCTTGACGGCTCCAGGCTCGACGCGCTTGTCTGGGATGCCATTGAAGCCCGCCTCGGAAGCCGGCTGGGCTAAGAATTAAACAAGGAGACTGAAGATGACGAAAGCCGTTCGCCTATATGAACAGGGAGGGCCGGAAGTCCTTAAATATGAGGATATCGATCTGCCCGCTCCCGCCGCTGGCGAAGCGCAAGTGCGCCATGAAGCGATCGGCTTGAATTTCATCGATGTCTATCACCGCTCCGGTCTCTATCCGCTGCCGAGCTTTCCCTGGACCATCGGCATGGAAGGCGCCGGCGTGGTCGAGGCGGTGGGCGAGGGCGTAAGCGAAGTCGCGCTGGGCGACCGGGTTGCCTATGCCACGCCACCGCCCGGTTCCTATGCTGAAGCACGCAATATGGCAGCGGCGAATTTGGTACGATTGCCCGACGATATTTCCTTCGAGCAAGGCGCGGCGATGATGCTGCAAGGCATGACGGTGGAATATCTTGTGTGCCGCACCTATGCGGTGAAGGCGGGCGAAACCGTGTTGGTTCATGCCGCCGCCGGCGGCGTCGGCCTGATCCAATGCCAATGGCTCGATCATATCGGCGCCACCGTGATCGGCACCGTTGGCAGTGAGGAAAAAGCGGCGCTGGCGAAGGCGCATGGCTGCCATCACACGATTAATTACCGCACCGAGGATTGGGTGACGAAGGTCAAGGAGATCACCGGCGGCGAAGGAGTGCCGGTGGTTTATGATTCGGTCTGTAACGATACTTTCGCCGGCTCGCTCGAATGCCTGAAACGGCTCGGCATGATGGTTAATTTTGGCCAAGCTTCGGGGCCCTATAACGATTTTACGACTTCCATGCTGGCGCCGAAATCGCTCTTTCTCACGCGCCCGACGCTGTTTGGCTATAACGCCACCCGGGCCGAGCTCGAAGCTTCCGCCGCCGCGCTGTTCGAGGTCGTGCAAAGCGGCGCCGTCAAGATCGAGGTCAATCAGAGCTACCCGCTGGCCGATGTCGTTGAGGCGCATCGTGATCTGGAGGCGCGCAAGACAACGGGGTCGACCATTCTGATCCCGTGACATATTCCTCGCTCGAAGCCGAGTACAATATCCGCGCGCGTCACCCGGAGCATCAAAGCGTGCGCGATGGCTGGGCCGCGAGTAGCGCCCAGGCCAAAGCAAAATTCGCCTGGCGCGAAGATGTGCGTTACGGCCCGGCGGCGCGTCAGGTGCTTGATCTCTTTCCGGCGCGCGCGGCTTCCGCTCCCCTGCTCGTTTTTGTCCATGGCGGCTATTGGCGCGCCAACGACAAAGCCAATTACGGTTTTATCGCCGAGCCGGTTCTCGAGGCCGGCGGCGCCTTGGCAAACATCAATTACGGCTTGGCGCCTGATACCCCCCTGGGCGAGATCATCGAACAGACGCGCGCTGCGATCCTGTGGCTCTCGAACAATGCGGCGCTCGGCAAATTCGACAACAGACGAATTCACATCGCTGGCCATTCCGCCGGCGGCCATCTCGCGGCCGAACTGTTGGCGACCGATTGGCCGGCATATGGGGCGCCCGCGGATATTGTTCACGGCATCACCGCAATCAGTGGTGTATTCGATTTAACGCCGCTGATTGGAACATCGATCAATGTGGAACTCGGCCTTGATCAAACCAGCGCGCAGAAATTCAGCCCGCTGTTTCACCCGCCACCCGCAGGTGCGCCGATGATCGTCGCCGTTGGTGACGGGGAAACGGAAGAATTCCTGCACCAATCCCGCAGCTTTGCCGATATGTGCCAGACGGCAGGATGCGCCTCTGAGCTGAATATCGTTCCGGGCGCCAATCATTACACCATCTTAAATCAACTGGATGATGCCAACACACCGCTAACCCGGGCTGTATTGCGGCAGATGGGGTTGCTCTAGGCGGGCCTTATCTGGCGCTCGCGTCGCGAAACATATATGCCGCTGGTAATAATGATCGCGGCGCCGACCCAGGTCCAGATATCGGGGAATTCGGCAAACACCAAATAGCCGATGATCGTGACACCGATTAGCTGGCCATAATCGAACGGCCCGATGAATGACGCCTCCGCATGTTCATAGGCCTTGATGACGAAGAGGTGGCCGAGGCCGCCAAATATGCCGAGACCGCTAAACACCAGCCAATCAAGCCAGCCAGTTGGCGTCTCCCAATAGAACGGCACGGCAATGCTGGAAATGACCAGAGCGATAACAATGGTGTAGACGGCAGAAACGCGGAAATCATCATGATCCGCGGCGCGGCGCGTTAATATCTGATAGAGCGCATAAAAGAAGGCCGAGGCGATAAGCGACAAAGCGGCCCAATGCATGCCCTCAAATCCGGGGCGGATAATAACCAGGGCGCCGAGAAAGCCAACCAACACCGCCAGCCAGCGGCGCAACCCAACGCGCTCGCCCAACAGCGGTACGGCCAGCGCCACAACCATCAACGGGCCGGTAAAATAGATTGAGGTGGCCGTCGTCATCGGTAAAAAAACCAAGCCGATGACGAACGCGATCAGGGCGAATAATTGCAGCGCCGAGCGCGTGAGCTGCAGCCCGAGGCGTTGGGTGCGAAAGAGCTGCCACCCCATTCCCGGCATGAAGAGCATCACCATCCACAGGAAGTGGACGATCGAGCGCACCCAGATAATCTGTACAAGGGAATAATCCGCAGCGAGAAACTTAACCGAAGCATTGAGCAACGGGAAAACCACCACCGCCGTCGCCAGCATATAAAGAATGCCGCGTAACGGTATCTGGCGACGCTCGGCGGAATCTGTCGCCATATGTTTCTACGTTAGCTTGAGTATAAGAATTCCATTAGGCATTCATGGAATCGAAGAAATCCTGATTATTTTTAGTGCCCTTGGTCTTGTCGATGAGGAATTCCATCGCGTCGACCACGCCCATCGGCATCAGGATGCGGCGCAAAATCCACATCTTCGATAGCGTGTTCTTGTCGACCAACAGCTCCTCTTTGCGCGTGCCGGAGCGGGCAATATCCATACTCGGCCAGGTGCGTTTGTCGGCAAGCTTGCGGTCGAGAATAATTTCCGAATTACCGGTGCCCTTGAACTCTTCGAAAATCACCTCGTCCATGCGTGAGCCGGTATCGATCAGAGCGGTGGCGATAATCGTCAGCGAGCCGCCCTCTTCGATATTGCGCGCCGCGCCAAAGAAGCGCTTTGGGCGCTGTAACGCGTTGGCATCAACACCGCCGGTCAAGACCTTGCCGGACGAGGGCACCACCGTGTTGTAGGCGCGCGCCAGGCGGGTGATGGAATCGAGCAGGATCACCACATCGCGCTTGTGCTCAACCAATCGCTTGGCTTTTTCAATGACCATTTCAGCGACCTGAACATGGCGCGTGGCCGGCTCGTCAAAAGTTGAGCTCACGACCTCGCCCTTGACCGAGCGGTCCATGTCGGTGACCTCCTCCGGCCGCTCATCGATCAGGAGAACAATTAGCACCGCTTCGGGATGATTGGCTTCAATCGAGTGAGCGATGTTCTGCAACATCACCGTCTTGCCGGTGCGCGGCGGCGCCACGATCAGCGCGCGCTGGCCTTTGCCGAGCGGCGCCACCAAATCGAGAATGCGACCAGTCGTATCCTTTGCCGTCGAATTGTCCAGTTCGAGGGTGAAACGATCGTCCGGGTAGAGCGGCGTTAGATTATCGAAATTAACTTTGTGCCTGATTTGCTCCGGCGCATCGAAATTGATGGTCTCGAGCTTCAACAGGGCAAAATAGCGCTCGCCATCCTTGGGCGAGCGAATCTGCCCTTCCAGCGTATCGCCAGTGCGCAGCGAAAAACGCCGTATCTGGCTTGGGCTGACATAAATATCATCCGGACCGGGAAGATAATTTGCTTCCGGCGAGCGGAGAAAACCGAAGCCGTCCTGCAACGCTTCGAGCACGCCCGAACCGGTGATGACTTCATCATTTTCGGCCAGTTGCTTGAGAATGGAGAACAAAAGATCCTGGCGGCGCATGCTGCCGGCATTCTCGATTTCCAAATTCTCGGCAAATTCGAGCAATTCCTTGGGGGATTTGGTTTTAAGGTCTTGGAGATGCATAACGGAGATAACCTGAAAAATAATAAAACGGGGGGATTCTGAGGATCACGGAACGGCATGCATTTGCCGTATGATGGTGATTTTCTTGGAAAGTTTTTCTTGGAGATATCTGGAAAGACCGGCGCAGCGGGCGATCTTGTGCACCCGCGATGCCCGTTCGCTGGCTGGATTATCGAACACCCGGCGCGAAAGTCAAATAGAGATTAACTTAAATTCAAAACGGCTTGACCACGACAAAGATCACAATGGCAATCAGCGCCAGCGTCGGTACCTCGTTGATACGCCTGAAAAAGCGCGCATCGCGGCGGTTTTCGCCAGCCTCAAATGCCTTCCGCCAACGCGCCAGCAGGCCATGCATGACCACTAACACGGCAACGAAGGCAAGTTTCAAATAAATCCAAATATCGCCCGCCCAATCCACCATACCGGGCTGAGCCAGCAAAATAGCGCCCAAAACCAAGCTTACGAGCATGGCCGGGTTCATGATGGCGCGTAGCAATCTGCGCTCCATGGTGATGAAGGTTTGCGCCTGCACCGAGCCATGTTCGGCGGCGCAATGATAGACAAAGAGGCGCGGCAGATAGAGCAGCCCCGCCATCCACGCCACCACGGCGATAATGTGAAACGCCTTAATCCAAACGTAGATATCATCCGCCATGGCGCATCGCTCCCTAGTCCGCCGCCAATGGACAGCCGCTGTGCTGCGCCGGACAAACGCGCCCGCCATCGAGCGAAAACATGCTGTCATCTTGCGACGGCGCGCGGTTCAGACTTTGGCGCGTCAAATCGGCAAGGGCGGAAATAAACGCCGGGTGGCAGCCAATAGCGGGCGCCCGGTCATAGGCTGGCACGCCGCTCGCTTCGGCCAATTCGCGATATTCGATATCAAGCTCAACCAGCGTTTCCGAATGCTCCGAGACAAAGGCGATCGGCGCCACCACCAGCGCCACGCCATCAGCCCCGGCGCGCTTGATTTCATCTTCGGTGGCGGGGCCAATCCATTGCATCGGGCCGACCCGGCTTTGATAGCAGAGCTTCCAGTCCAGCCCACCAATGCCGAGCTTGGCGACAATGCGCGCCGCCGTCTGCTCAACCTGCCAGGCATAGGGATCGCCGCGCTTGACGATGCGCTCGGGCAAACCATGCGCCGAGAGCAGCAGCCGCACCGGGCCTTTTGCCACAGCCGCAGCCAAGAGCGGCGCAATGAGTTCGCCCTGTGCTTCGATCATGCCATCCGACGTGGCGTAACAACAAAGCGCCGTCGTCGTCACCCGGGGCGCGACAAGGCCGACATTGCTCGCCGCCCGGTACCAATCGACGAGAGACGATTTGCTCGTCGTTGTCGAGAATTGCGGATAAAGCGGCAGCAGCATGATCCTGTCCGGTGCAAAGCCCCTGACCTCAATCGCCGTGACATCGCTTTTCGGGTGCCAATAGCGCATGGCAATGAATACCCGAACCTGGCCGAGATCAGAGAGCGCTTCCTGCAATGCTTTCGCCTGCGCCTCGGTCTGCTCAACAATCGGTGACTTGCCGCCGATTTGACGATAAATTTCCTGCGCGATCGGCGCCCGGCGGCGCGAGATCCGGCCAGCGACGAAATGGCGAAAGAGGCGCGGCAGGCGGATAATCGCCGGGTCGCTAAAGAGGTTGAACAAAAACGGCTCCACCGCTTCGAGCGAATCAGGCCCGCCTAAATTAAATAGGACAACCGCGGTTCTAGTCACGCCTCAGGCTTTCCAGGAATGAATAAATTCAGACAGCGCAGCAACATGCTCGGGCGGCGTATAGGGCACGATACCGTGGCCAAGATTAAACACGAACGGGCCGCCGGATAGCGCCGCCAATATCCGCTCCGCCTCTGCCAGCATCTCAGAGCCACCACAAACCAGATATTGCGGATCAAGATTTCCCTGCACGGCGCTATCCGGTTGCAGCGTATCGGCGGCCCATTCCAGGGGAACCGATGAATCGAGCGAGAGGGCCGCGATATCCACCTCTGGCGCAAACAGGGAATAGGCGATACCGGCACCGCGCGGAAATGCAATGACCGGCACATCGGGATATTTCTCCCCGACCCGCCGCGCAATTTCACAAATCGGCGCCAGGCTCCAGCGCGTTAGCGCGGTTTCCGGCAAGACGCCGGCCCAGCTATCGAAGATCTGCACCGTATCCGCACCGGCCGCGATTTGTGCGATGAGATAATCCGAAGTCGTATCGACCAAGAGATCGATCAATTGCTGAAACGATTGAGGGTCCTGAAAGGCCCATAATTTTGTTTTGGCAAAATCCCGGCTGCTGCCGCCTTCAACCATATAGGTCGCGACCGTCCACGGCGCGCCAGCAAAGCCGATGATTGTCGCCTCGCTGGGCGCGCCTTCAACCAAGCCCTTCAGCGTTTCAAAAACCGGCGATAAGTGAGCGAGAAATTTATCAGGCTCGTAGCGCGGTAAAGGTTCGCCCTTCACCAGCGCTTCCAACAAGGGGCCTTCGCCTTCGGCATAACGCAAGCCGATACCAAGCGCATGCGGCACAACGAGAATATCCGAAAACAATATAACACCGTCCATGCCATAGCGCCGGATTGGCTGAAGGCTGACCTCGACCGCAAGATCGGGCGCATAGCATAGATCGAGAAAATTTCCTGCCTGTTTCCTAAGTTCGCGATATTCAGGCAAATACCTGCCGGCCTGGCGCATATACCAGAACGGAACACGCTTTTGCGGCGATCCTTTGAGCGCGGACAATAACGGTTTGACCATCATGTCGGATTGCGTGGATTTCATCGAATTCTCATCTTGAAGAGCAATAGCGCCAGCTTATGAACATTTTTCCGCATGCCTACTTCTCTTATATTCTTATAAGAATTAAAGGTAGTAGTAGTTGTAGTAGGGCGCTGAATCCTGGGGATTTCGTATCTGTCCCCAATCTGCGGCGCGAAGCTGAAACTGGATGCGTGATTTTTCCTCGGGGTGGATTGATTCGGGATACCATACGCCAGCGCCATGATACAGGCTTGATTGCCGCCTGCGGACAAAGCGGGGAACAGTGGGATAAGATTCATCGCGCGATGGATATCCACGTAAAATTTGGAATAAGCGATAATGGGCATAAGGCTGAGATATAGCGACGCACAAATTGTTGGTAAGATGCCGCTAAGGCGCCTCAACAAGCTTCCGCACAATTTATGCCCGCCTTATGCACAAGCAAATTTGCCGTTGTGAAACATTAATGGATTGAGAATGAACAGCCGAACATTTCATCTTCATCTGGTCTCCGATGCGACCGGTGAAACGGTTATCACGGTCGCTCGCGGCGCGGTGGCGCAGTTCAGCGATGTTGAGGCGATTGAACATCTTTGGTCCTTGGTGCGTTCGGAAAAACAGTTAAAGCGAGTGCTCTCCAGCGTTGCCGCAAATCCCGGTGTCGTCATGTTCACTCTGGTCGATGCCGAGCTACGTCAGAAGCTGCAAGAAGGATGCCGCGAGCTTGATGTGCCGTGCGTTCCCTTGTTGGATACGGTGATTGCCACGCTCAGCCGTTATCTCGGTGTCGAAAGCCAAAATCTTCCCGGCAGTCAGCATGTTATAGATGGCCACTATATCGATCGCATCGAGGCAGTGAATTTCGCCGTTCTGCATGATGACGGGCAGGCGGCTAGATCGTTGGAAGAGGCGGATATCGTCCTGGTGGGTGTCTCGCGCTCCTCCAAGACGCCAACCTGTTTTTATCTCGCCAATCGCGGCTTTAAAACCGCCAACGTGCCGGTTGTGCCGGGCTGCCCGTTGCCGCCTGAATTGGATCAATTAAGGAGCCCGCTGGTGGTCGGCCTTACCTGTGGTGCCAATCAGTTGATCGATATTCGCCGCAACCGTCTGCGCATGATCGGCCAGGACGAGGAAACCGAATATGTCGATCCCGCGGCGGTGAGCGAAGAGGTCAAACATGCGCGCCGCGTGTTTTCCAAAACGGATTGGCCGGTAATCGATGTGACGCGCCGCTCGATCGAAGAAACCGCCGCCGCGATACTTCAGCTCCACGCCAAGCATGTTGATGGTGATCCCTAACGCGGCACGAAACTTCGCTGAGCTAGGAGATCCAATTATAGGGCAGGGCGGGTACGTTCAGGCCCGGTACCGGCAGGATATAGGCCTCGGTGAGTTCCAGCCAGGGCTCTTCCAGGCCAATATCGGACCGAACAGCATCGGCGGATTTGGCCGGCTGCGCCGCCAGGGTTCGGCGAAAGCGCGCGCGGTAACACACGACGGTGTGACCACCGGGTTCCATTCTGTCATTGATGGAATAATGCGCTACCTGCTCAGCGCCGATACGTTTAAGGGCTTCCGCCTTGATGCGGATTAGCAGGTGATGCGTGACGATCTCACTTTCATCGATCACGGTGAGGCGGCAATCTTCCTGGCACGAGGCGAATACAGCAAAACGTGACGCTTCCGCTGCGAGCAATTGTGCCGCCATGGCGGCAGCACATTTCCGCCCTGACGAATTGGCGGCAAAGCCGAAATATTCATAGAATTTACGCTCGAGCATCTCGGCATGGACCTCGCCTTTTTCGTATAGCGTGCGGCGGATATAACCAAGATCACGGGCCAGTACCCTGACCGCATTATCGGTCAAGCGTTCGACCTTCACATGCACATGGCTGAGACTGATCGGTGTGTTCTCGGCTGGGCGCTGCATCAGAAGAGCGTAATCCATATCGAGCAAGCGGCCCAACAGGGCGGGAAAGCCCTCATCGTTCATCGAAAGACCCTGCGGCGGAATTAAATTTTCGGCGATTTCAGGCGCTAGGCGGGATAAATTCGCGACCGTCATTTCGTTGGCCGAACGGAACCTGATATGTTTGCGCAAACTCGCCGGAAGCGGTCCGTCGACAACAAGAATCAGGGCCGAGCGTTGAAACGGATGCTCGTAAGCCGCGGTGCTGATGCCGGGCCGCAAACTTTCCGGTGTTGCAAAAGGGTAGGGTTTGTCGTGCCGGGCGAAGCTGTGGTAACTCTCTATCAGCGTTGCACGAATTAGAAATTCGCTCAGTTGATCGCGGGTCGCGGCATAGCTGGATGACGTGTTCTCCATAGGGGCGTCAGGATATGCCGTAGCGATCACCATGTATGCAACTATCCGCTCGTTCTATTGTTCTTGCCGTTAAAATTAGAAGCTCTTGATTCGGGTGGTCAAGAGGAATCGCTGGGGGTCTAGGATCATCGCCAATCAAAGCCACGAAACTCTCATATTGGCATCCGCCAGCTCGGCCCGCGCGGCGCTGTTGCAAGGCGCCGGCCTGACGTTCGAAAAACGCCCTTCAGAGGTCGATGAAGACGAGCTGAAAATATCGATGAAGCCACAGGGCGCCGAAGCTGCGGCGCTGGCCCTGGCCGAGCTCAAAGCAAGCCATGTCAGTCAACAAGCGCCGGACAGTCTTGTGATCGGCGCCGATCAATTGCTTGATTGCGATGGCGTTTGGCTCGACAAGGCGCGCGATATCAACGATGCGGGCCACCAGTTGCGTCTGCTGCGCGGCAAGGATCACCGCCTCGCCACAGCGGTATGCGTGATGCAGAATGAAACCTGCCTGTGGTCTTTCGTCGGCGCGCCCCGGCTTAAAATGCGCGCCTTCTCCGACGCCTTTATAGAAAGCTATCTGCATGCCGCCGGCGATCAGGCCTTTGGCTGTGTCGGCGCCTATCGGCTTGAAGGTCTCGGGGCGCAATTATTTGCCGAGATCGAAGGCGATTATTTTACCATTCTCGGCCTGCCGCTCTTGCCCCTGCTCGAATTCCTGCGCTCGCGCGGGATGGTGGCGTCATGATGTTAAGTGGTGCTGCGCGCCTTGCCGGTGTCATGGGCTGGCCGGTGGCGCATTCGCGCTCGCCCCGTCTGCATGGTTTCTGGCTGCGCCAGCATGGCATCGACGGCGCCTATGTGCCGCTCGCGGTGCGCCCGGAAAATCTGCCGCTGGCGCTTGGTGCGCTGTCGGTTCTCGGTTTTGCCGGCTGCAACCTCACCATACCGCACAAGGAAGCGGCGCTGGATTTGGTCGATGAAATCACGCCGCTCGCGGCCCGCATCGGCGCCATTAACACTGTCATCGTGAAGGCGGATGGCACGCTTTGTGGCGATAATACCGACGCCTACGGCTTCATCGAAAATCTGCGCGGCTCGGTGGCCGGTTTCGATCCCGCTGCCGGACCGGCGGTGGTGCTTGGCGCCGGCGGTGCGGCGCGCGCTGTTTGCGCCGGGTTGATCGAGGCCGGCGCCACGGAAATATGTCTGCTCAACCGGACCCAGGAGCGGGCCGAGATTGTCGCCCGGGATTTGGGCGCGGCGTTGCGCGTCGAGCCTTGGTCCGGGCGCGGCGCGGCACTTCAGGGTGCGGCACTTCTGGTCAATACGACCAGCCTCGGCATGACTGGCCAGGCGGCGCTCGATATCGACCTGGCTGCCCTGCCGCTGGCTGCCGTGGTCAATGATCTGGTTTATTCGCCGCTGACAACGGCGTTGCTTGGCGCAGCGGCTGAGCGCGGTAATATCACGGTTGGCGGGCTTGGCATGTTGCTGCATCAGGCAAGGCCCGGCTTCGCCGCCTGGTTTGGCGTTGAGCCGGACGTCACGCCTGCGCTGCATAATTTTGTGGCAGGGATGTGAGAGGGGCCGGGCAATGATGGTCGAGCAATGATGATTCTCGGCCTCACTGGTTCGATCGGCATGGGCAAGAGCACGGCGACGCGCGCCTTTGCCGCCCAGGGCGCGATGATTTGGGATGCCGATGCCGAGGTCCATCGTCTGATGGCGGTGGGCGGTGCGGCGGTGGTCGCCATCGCTAAGGCATTTCCCGAGGCGTTGGCGGGAAAAACCGGCGGCGGCGCCTTTATCGACCGCAAAATATTGGGCCAATCGATATTTGAAGACGGCGCTGGATTAAGCCGCCTGGAAGCTATTCTGCATCCTCTGGTGCGGCGCGGCGAACGCCGCTTTCTCGGCACTGCCGAGCGCCGCCGCTGCCGCTTGGCCGTGCTCGATATCCCGCTGCTGTTTGAAACCGGCGGTGAGGCGCGCTGCGATGCGACCGCCGTGGTCTCGGCGCCGGAATTTGTGCAGCGCGCCCGGGTATTGCAACGACCGAACATGACGGTAAGCAAATTCGATGCGATAGTAGCGCGGCAAATGCCCGATTGGGAAAAGCGCCGCCGCGCTGATTTCATCATCCCGACAGGGCAGGACAAGCGGGTGTCATTGCGCGCGGTTGTCTCGATTGCCGGAATTTTAGCAACACGGCGCGGCGATCATTGGCCGCGCTGTTGGCCCGCCGCATAGGAGCGTCAGATGCGAGAAATCGTCCTTGATACCGAAACCACCGGGCTCAAGCCGAATGGCGGGGATAGGCTGGTTGAGATCGGTTGTATTGAGCTGGTCAATCATGTGGCGAGCGGCGAGAGCTTCCAGCGTTACATAAACCCGGAGCGCGACATGCCGGACGGTGCGTTTCAGGTGCATGGTCTGAGCAGCCAGTTTCTTGCCGATAAGCCTGTCTTTGCCGATGTGGCGGAAGAAATCCGCGCCTTTTTGGGCGAGGACAAGCTGATCATCCACAATGCGGCGTTCGATTTGGGCTTTCTCAATGCCGAATTTAAAAGGGTCGGCGGCGCCTTGATAGCGCCGGATCAGGCGATTGATACCGTCGCTCTGGCGCGGAAAAAATATCCCGGAGCGCCGGCCAGCCTGGACGCGCTGTGCCGGCGCTTTGAGATCGATAACTCGCATCGCACATTGCACGGCGCGCTGCTCGATGCCGAACTGCTGGCCGAGGTCTATCTCGAGCTTATCGGCGGCCGCCAGCCGGGCCTGGTGTTGGGCGCGGCAAAAGCCGAAGAGGCCCAGACCGGTGGTGAGCAGGCGCGCACCAATCGGCCGCCCCGCCCGCACGCGCCGAGCGGCGCGGAAAAGGCGGCGCACGCTGAATTTGTCGCAACCCTGGACGACCCAATCTGGGGCGGCTGAGCAGCGCTAACTACCGTCCTCGGTATTAGGCATTGGCCGCCGGTTTATCTGCCGCTGCGGATTGGCTTTGCTGTTGCTGGCGATAGAGCGAGAGAAAATCTATCGGGTTCAGCATAAGCGGCGGAAACCCGCCATCGCGCGTGGCGTCGGAGAGAACGCGCCGGGCAAATGGAAACAGCAGGCGCGGACATTCGACCAACAGCACCGGCTGTATTGAATCCTTGGGCACGCCGACGACCCGGCAAACCGCGCCATAGGTCAGATCGAGCATAAACAGCGTTGTGTCCCCGTTTTTGCCGCTTGCCGTGATGTGGAGCGCGACTTCGTAGGAATCGGTTTGCAGCGCGCGCGCCTGAACCTCGACATTGACCTGGATGTCCGGCGGCTCGGTTGAGCCGACGAGACTGCCCGGCGCACCCGGATTTTCGAACGACAAATCCTTGACATATTGCGACTGGATACCGATCTGCGGCGCGCTTGCCTGGGCAGCCGGCGCCACGCCGACAGCGTCATCTGAGGCCTCTGTGGCCGCGTCTGCTTGCTTGGCCGGCGCGTCTTCCTTGGCTGGTTTGTCTAATGTCGGTTCCGTGGCCGCAACATCGCCTTTGGCCTTTGTTTTCTTCTTTTTGCCTTTTTCTTTCGTGTCTTTATCGCTCATCGCGCAATACCTTTCATCAAATAATGGCCAAAAACGAGCGCCAACCAGGCGCGGCATGCCCGCTGTAACAGTCGGAAAAGCCTACCACAACCTTCAGCTCAGTCCTTGTCAATCTGCTGAGGGCGGGGTGGTGGGTTGTCTCTATCGCTAATATCCTCAAATTCGCCCTCGATAATCCGTCCCCCGGCGTTACCACCGCTCGGCCCGGCATGTCCCGCCGCGCGCTGAATTCGGGCGCGCACAACGAGCAAAAGCAAGGCGAATATTAGGCGTCTCAGGAACGGAATAAGCAGCAGGGCACCGAGCGCATCGGTAATAAAGCCGGGCGTCAGCAGAAAGACGGCGGCCAACACCAGAACGGCGCCATCGGCGATTTCCGCGATTGGCAGCTCGTGCTTAGCAACTTGTTCACGTGCGCGTGCTATCATCTGCCGGCCTTGGAAGCGGAGGATCGTGCCGCCGAGCATGGCCGTGCCGAAAATCATGCCAATTGTCGGCCAGGTGCCGATTTCGCCGCCAACCACGATAAAAAGATAGATTTCAGCGGCTGGAATGGCGAGAAAGAGAAGTAGAGGGATCATGGCTGAGCTTGCGATTTAAGGGGTGAAGGTCTATTTGTTATGTGTAAGGGTCTGTTGCAAGCTGTGGCGCGTGCAAGTTTGGCTATCTATAGCGCCATAAGCGGTGATTTGCACCACAGACGCGACGTCTCATTCGTCGAATTTCTTGGTGAATGGGGTTGTTGGGCAAGAGTAAGGGAATATGTCTGACGGGTTCCAATATTTCGACATTATATTTTTCGCTCTGATCGCGGTATTCGTGATTTTGCGTCTCAGGAGCGCGCTTGGCCGCCGCACCGGGCAGGAGCGCCAGCGACCGAATATTTTTTCGCGCTCAACCGAGCCCGATGATCAAAATACCGGCAAGGTGATACATCTGCCGGGGCGTGGCGATGAATCCGAAGACGAATTGTTCGAAAAGGAATTGTCGGATATCGGTGAGCGCGAGACGGCGCAGCCGCAATCGGGCAATGACGAAATGGAGGAAGTCCGCGCCGGTTTGATGCGCATCAGAACGGCCGATCCGGATTTCAGCCCGCGTTATTTCCAGTCGGGTGCGAAAAGCGCCTTTGAAATGATCGTCGAGGCTTTTGCCGCGGGCGACACAGCGGCTCTTCGCCCGCTCCTCGGTGACGATGTATATGATGAGTTTGCCGATGCCATCCGGGCGCGGCTCGCGGCCAAGGAAACGGTCGAAACGGCGATCGTCTCGCTTGATTCGACCGATATCGTGGCGGCGGAACTGATCGGCAACACGGCCCGGCTCACGGTTCGTTTTTGCAGCCAGCAAATCAGTGTCACCCGCGATGAAGAGGGTGAGGCTGTGGATGGCGAAGCCGAATCCGTTGTCCGCGTGGTCGATTTGTGGACCTTCGCGCGCAACACGCGCTCCAGCGAGCCCGGTTGGGCCTTGGTCGAAACCCGCACGCCCGATTGAGCCGCTTCGTGCCGCGGGCCGGCCTAACGGCGCTCCTTTCAGCACTTCTTTTCATCGCCGCCTGCGCACCCCTCTCCGTTCCCGAGCCTGAACCCGAGCCGGCCCAGCCGCGCAAGGACCAGTTGGTTTTGCGCCCGGCCAGCTTTGACGATTTGCCGGGCTGGCGTGCCGATCGGCACGGTGAGGCGCTGCAGGCGTTCCTGCGCTCTTGCGACAAACTGCTCCGACGCGGAAGCGATGCCAAGTTGGGCGGCGTCATTCCGGGCAGCGTCGCGGCATGGCGGGGTGCTTGCGAAGCGGCGGGCGCGCGCGATATCGGCGATCATCAGGCGGCACGGTTTTTCTTCGAGGATTGGTTCGAGCCCTATTCGGCGCGCAACCATGACCGCGAGAGGGGCCTCTTTACCGGATATTTCGAACCCGAACTAAGCGGCGCGAAGGCGCCGAGCGACAAATATAATATCGCCCTCTACCGCCGGCCCGGAGATCTGGTGACGGTCTCGCTCGGGCGGTTCCGCGATGCCTTCAAGGGTGAGCGCATTGCCGGGCGCGTGGTTGACGGCGCACTCCTGCCCTATCCCAACCGAGCTAAAATCGATGCCGGTGCGCTGGCTGGACAAAATCTCGAGCTGGTCTGGGTCGATAGCGCGGTCGATGCTTTCTTTCTCCACATCCAGGGATCGGGCCGGGTGCAATTTCAAGATGGCGGCGCGCGCCGCATCGCCTATGCCGCGGCCAACGGTCAGCCTTACCTTGCCATCGGGCGCAACCTGATCGCGATGGGCGCGCTGACACGTGAGAATGTTTCCATGCAGTCGATCCGCACCTGGCTCGAGAGCCATCCGGGCGAGGCGCCGGCGGTGATGCAGGAAAATAATTCATATATCTTTTTTCGCTGGCTCGATGGCGCGGCGGCGGATCTCGGACCGGAAGGAGCGCAGGGCGTGGCGCTTCTTGCCGGGCGCTCGCTCGCGGTTGACCGCCGGTTCATTGGTCTCGGTATGCCTATTTGGCTCGACGCCAGCGCGCCTGATTTAGACCCCAGCCAACCGGACCGCACCATTCGCCGGCTGATGGTGAGCCAGGATACCGGCGGCGCTATCCGGGGCCCGGTGCGCGGCGATGTGTTTTGGGGAACCGGGCGCGATGCCGGTGAAATCGCCGGGCGAATGAAACATCAGGGCCGTTATTGGCTGCTCTTGCCGCGCGGCCTCGACGTTAGTGCGTTGGTCAACTAATCTCCGAGCCCGCGCAGCGAAGGAAATCAATAGAATGAGCGAGAAGCCTAAAATCGGCCTGTTCGTCACTTGCCTGGTCGATCTTTATCGTCCGAGCGTCGGCTTTGCCGCCGTCAAATTACTGGAGGATGCCGGCTGCGTGGTAGTGGTGCCCGAGGCGCAAACCTGTTGCGGCCAGCCGGCGCATAATTCCGGCGACAGACGCAACAGCCGCGCCATTGCCCGCCAGGTGATCAAGGTATTCGAAAAATTTGATGCCGTGGTGGCGCCGTCCGGCTCCTGCGCCGGCATGATTAAACAGCATTATCCGGCTTTGTTTGGCGATGACGAGAAGTGGCGCGCGCGCGCCGAGGCGCTCGCCGGCAAGACGTTTGAGCTGGTGTCGTTCCTCACTGACGAGCGTGATGTTAAGAGCGTCGCGGCCAATTTCGAGGGCAGCGTGACCTATCATGATTCGTGCGCCGGCTTGCGCGAGCTCGGCGTCCACGATCAGCCGCGCAAACTGCTCGATAGTATCGCTGGGCTGAAGCGCAAGGAGCTTGCCGGCGACAATGTGTGCTGCGGTTTCGGCGGCACCTTCTGCGTTAAATATCCCGATATCTCGACCCGCATGGTGAGCGATAAGGTGGCCAACATTGCGGCGGCAGGGGCCGATACTTTGTTGGCCGGAGATCTCGGCTGTCTCCTCAACATGGCCGGGCGCATGACACGCGAAGGCCGCGCTATCGAAGTGCGCCATGTCGCCGAGGTGTTGGCCGACATGACCGATGGTCCGGCCATCGGCCAGCCTGACAAAGCGCGTTGAACGAGAGATGGAATCGCAAAGCCATGATTTTATCGGCCGCGCCCGCAAGGGTTTAGCCGATACCGATCTGCAACAAGCCCTGGCGCGCTTCCAGACCGGCTTCACGGTCAAGCGTTCCGAAGCGGCGGCGCGCCTGCCGGAGTTCGAGGCGTTGCGCGACGAAGCGGTGGAGATCAAAAACCACAGCCTCGATCACCTTGATTTTTATCTCGACCGCTTCGCCGGAAAGGTCGAGGAAAGCGGTGGTGAGGTGCATTGGTGCGTGACGCCCGAGGAGGCGCGCCAAACGGTTCTCAAGATTTGCCAGGCTGCCGGCGCGCGCAGCGCGACCAAATCGAAATCCATGATCGGCGAGGAAATCGCCCTCAACCCGTTTCTTGAAGAACATAATATCGAGCCGATTGAGACCGATCTCGGCGAATATATCGTCCAGCTGGCCGAGGAATATCCGAGCCACATCATCGCCCCGGCGATTCATAAAACCAAGGATCAGGTTTCCGATCTTTTTTACGAACATCACAAAGACAAAGGCGCGGACAAGCGGCTGGAAGAAGTGTCGGAATTGGTGAACGAGGCACGCCACATGCTGCGCGAGCGATTTATCGCTGCCGATGTCGGTATCACCGGAGCCAATTTTCTCATCGCCGAAACCGGCACCACGGCGATCGTCACCAATGAAGGCAATGGCGACCTGACGCAGATTTTACCACGCGTCCATATCGTGCTCGCCACGTTGGAAAAGGTGGTGCCGACCCTGGACGACATGACGACCATCCTGCGCATCCTGGCGCGCACCGCGACGGGGCAGGAATTCTCGACCTACACCACCCTTTCCACCGGCCCCAAGCGGCCGGACGATGTCGACGGGCCGGACGAATTTCACGTCATTCTGCTCGACAATGGGCGCAGCAAACTGCTCGGCTCCGACTACCGCGAGATTCTGCGCTGCATCAAATGCGGCGCCTGCATGAATCACTGCCCGGTCTATGGCTCGATCGGCGGCCATGCCTATGGCTGGGTTTATCCCGGCCCGATGGGCGCGGTGCTGACGCCCAATCTGGTCGGCCTGAAAGAAGCGCATCATCTGCCCAACGCCTCGACCTTCTGCGGCCGCTGTGAAGCTGTCTGTCCGGTGCGTATCCCGCTGCCCGGATTGATGCGCAAATTGCGCGAGGAGGAATTCGCCGCCAAGCTGTTGCCGCCGCGCTATCGCATGGGCCTCGGCCTCTGGGCCTGGCTGGCGCGCCACCCGGCGCTCTACCGGTTGGCCGCTGGGATCGGCAGGCGTTGGATGCGCTTGGCCGCCGGACGGCAGGGCCGTCTTGCCAGCCTGCCCTTTGCCGCCGGCTGGACGGCAGGGCGCGACATGCCGGCGCCGGAGGGTGGCTCATTTCACAAAGCGTGGCGCAAGCATGGAGGCCGGGTATGAGCGCGCGCGAGCGCATTTTGGGCGATGTTCGCCGCGCGCTTGGACGCGGTGAATTGTCTGAGCAGGCCAAGGCGGGCTTGGAAACA
>JABIXB010000206.1 GCA_018666805.1 Rhodospirillaceae bacterium
CGCGTATCGCCTTCCGGCAAGCGCGACCGCGCGCCCGAGTTAATACGAGGTAGCCAAGCGCGCGGATGCGCGCGCCCGGCGTCTGAGGGGCCATACAAAATGGAGCCACGTGTCAAAACCGGCATTCTTGTGCAGGCGGGCATCCGTTATTGCGAAGGCAAACTGATCACCGCCATGCTGCGCCGGCGCGGCGACGCCGATGCCGGCGCGCTGTTCATCAAGGTCAACCGCCTCGACGGCAGCGCCGCGCTGTTTGCCCGTGTCACGTCATTTGAAGGCGGCACCGAATGGCAACGCTCAAGCGGCGAAGACTGGCTGCCCGACGCCGACATCGAACAACGCCTCGAATCCGAAATCCGCTTTGATCCCGATATCTGGATTGTCGAAGTGGAAAACCCGGGTGGTGAGAACCCGTTTGAAGAACTATCCTAGGCAAAAGACACCCACAGGAGACGCAATCATGAAGCTATATACCGGGCCGACCACGCCGTTTGGGCGCAAGGCGGGGATTGTTGCGCGTGAGCATGGCATTGGCCTGCAGGAAGAGGTGTGTAACCCGTTTGAATCGGGCGAACTGGCCGGGCTCAATCCCTTGAAGCTGATACCGGTGCTGGTGCTGGATGATGGCGCGGTGCTGCATGACAGCCATTTGATCTGCGAATATCTCGATTCGATCGGCGCCGGGCCGACGCTTTACCCCGAGGCCGGGCGTTGGCTGTGGCGCACGCGCATGATGGTCGGCCATGGTCTCGCCGAAGCGAGCGTGCAATTACGCCTGCAGCAGGTGCTGCCCGATGGGGAGCAGAGCGGCACAATGATGGCGCGCTATCAGAACCGCATATCGCGCGCCGTGGTGCAGCTTGAGAAGGAAGTGGAAGCCCTGATAGAGGGGCCGCTCCGCATGGACAAAATCTGCGCCGTGATCGGCATCGGCCATGTCGAGTTCCGCCATGGCGAGGAGTGGCGCGACGAAGCGCCCGGTCTTGCCGCCTGGTATGACGATGCCAGGCGGCGCCAGAGCTTCGCCGAGACCGCGCCGAAATAAGTACGGCTAGCCCTGCCAACCCGCCAGGCGTAAACCCTCGAGCAAAAATTCGAGATCTTCTTCGTGCGTAAAGGCGTGGGTGTTGGCGAAATATTCGCGCGGCGGCGAGGGTAGCACCCGCTCGGCCTCCTGATAGGCGGCGCGCGCCGCGTCAAGGTCGCCCATGTGGGCCGCGGCAATGGCGAGGCGGTGGAGCGCGCGGATATTGTCGGGTTGTCCTTGCAGGGCACGGCGTGAATAAGTTATCGATTCGTCATATTGGCGCAACATGAGATGGGCCAGCGCCTGAACGACATAAAAAGTAGGCAACAAGGGGTCGCGCGGGCTCAGGCGAATCGCTTGCTCAGCCCCGGCCAGAGCCTCTTCATAGCGGCGCAAATAGGCGAGTGGAAAGGCGCAGCAAAAATGCGCCAGCGCCGAGCTTGGATTCAGTTCGACGGCGCGCTTGCCCGCTTCATGACCGCGCTCGGCCTCGCCGGAAATGGCCAATATTGTCGCCATCAAGGAGTGGGCGGTGGATTCCTGAGGATTGAGGGCAATCGCCCGGCGGCAATATTCCATCCCCTCCATTAGGGATTCCTGCGGCTTGTCGGTCCAGCCGAACAACACTTCAAAAACAATGACGGTGGCTGAATAGGCCGCCGCCAGGGACAGCGACGGGTCACGTTCGAGTGCGACCAGAAAATACTCCCTTGCCTTCTCATTATCCTCGCGCGTGTAGCGATACACATGCCAGACGCCGCGCTGTAAATACTCCCAGGCATCCAGATTAGCCGGCGGCACGCGGACGGCGCGTTCGGTTTCCGCCATTGAGATTTCCGGCATGATGTTGAGCACGATACTCTCGGTAATCTCGTCCTGGAGGTCGAAAATATCCTCCAATTCGCGGTCGAAGCGCTCAGCCCAGACATGGGCGCCGCTTTCGGCATCTATCAGCTGTGCGGTGATACGCAAGCGGTTTCCTGCCTTGCGCACGCTGCCCTCCAGCACATAGCGCGCGCCAAGCTCTTTGCCGACCTGTTTCACATCAATTTTTTGGCCCTTGTAAGTGAAGGTCGAGTTGCGCGCGATTACCGGGAACTGGCGCCATAGCGAGAGCGCGGTGATGAGATCCTCGGAAATGCCGTCGGCGAAAAATTCCTGATCTTCGTCGCGGCTCATATTGTCGAACGGCAACACGGCGATGGCGGGCCGCGCCTCGAAGCCGGTCGGCCCCACGGTCGTGAGGGATTCCGATTTTTGAGTTACGGCGGCAACGGAGGCCGCGCCTGCACTCTCGCCGACCCGGTAGACGCGCACGGGGTTGGCGATGTTTTTCAGGTTTTGCTGGCCGAGGTCGTGCAGCCCAGCGTCGAGGCGGCCCAATATCTGGCGGTAAACATCCTCCGATATATTGACGCTGCCGGGCGTCGCCAACTCTTCCAACCGCGCCGCGATATTGACGCCGTCGCCAAAGATATCGCCGTCGGTGTCGATGATGATCTCGCCGAGATTGATGCCGATGCGGAACTGCATGACGGTCGATTCAGGCACGCCTTCATTGCGCCCGACCATGGCTTCCTGAATTTCCGAGGCGCATTTAACCGCATCGACGGCGCTCGGAAATTCGACCAGCACGCCATCGCCCGTGGTCTTGACGATGCGCCCGCCGAATTCCGCCAGCTTGGGGTCGATCAGCTCATTGCGGTGCCCCTTGAGCCGCGCCAGCGTGCCGGCTTCGTCAGCCCCCATCAGGCGCGACCAGCCAACGACATCAGCCGCCAATATGGCGGCTAATCTGCGCTGAACCGTATCCCGCGCCATGTGCTTCCCCAAATTGGTCTTGCGTCTTCAGCCGATTTCCAGCGCCAACTGGCCAACATCGACGGCATCTTCCTCGGCGATGTGCAGCTTCGTGACTGTACCAGCACTTTCGGCTTCGTGCGGCACTTCGGTTTTCATCACTTCGAGGATGAACAATGTATCGCCCGCCGCCACACTGTCGCCTTCCTTGACCAACACCTTCCACACATTGCCTGGCGCCTGGGTCATTACTTGTTCAGCCATTCTTAGAGTCTCCTTTTAGGATTCGATTGAAGTTTCGTTGCACATATCGTCGAGCGCGATGCGCAGGGCCTGCGCCTCTTCCACGCTTACCTTGTTAAAACAGAGAAATTCATTCGGCTTGATCTGGCCGAGCTTCCAAAAGGCGGCAGAGGGCACCGTGTAGGGAACGATGAAGCCGCCCATGGAAGGCCCGTCATTGACCAGGATGATGGGCTTTTGGCCGCACAGATTAATGCCGCCCAAGGGATAGCCGTGATCGATAATATTGGAGGGAAATTCACCATTCTCCGGCGGCTTGTTTGTCGCTTTCTCGGTGAAGGTCCAGTCCGGTCCGTCGAGGCGATAACCAGTCCGGTCGCTCCTCGCCTCCAATTTCCATTCGGTGGCCAGAAACTGCGCATGGCCGGCGTCGTCGATCCAATCGTCATTGGGCCCGGCCACGGCTTCGATCTGCCATTTTTTATCGCTCGCAAATATCGGCCGGCAGGCTTCTTTCACCCGTCGCCCGGCTTGGCCCGCGCCCGCCTTTACCGGCAGCACCTGGCCGGCCTGAATCGCGCTGCCATCAAGCCCGCCGACGCTCGCTTTGTGGAAGGTCGAAGCCGAACCAAGCCAGTTTGGCGCGTCGATGCCGCCGGCGACGGTGAGATAGCCGCGCGAGCCCTTAATCGCGGGGCCCATAACCAACGTCTGGCCGGCTTTGACGGCGATGCTTTGCCAATTCGGAATCGCCTCGCCGTCCAGTTTGGACATCATATCGGCGCCGGTCAGCGCGATCACGCCGTCGCTCTGGAACTTGATGGTCGGTCCCATGAACTGGGCCTCGAGACCCGGCGCGCCGGCGTCGTTGCCGAGCAAAATATTGCCGAGGCGGAACGACCAGCTATCCATCGGGCCGGAGGGCGGAAAGCCCTGGTTCCAATATCCGATACGGCCGGGGAAATCCTGGATCGATGTTTCCAGGCCGGGTTTGATGATTTCCAACATATCCAATCCCCCCCTAAAACCGTTCGCTCTTATCGAGCTTGTTGACCCAACTCTGGTAATTGCGCACCGAGAATCTCTGATATTCGACGATGTTGTAGAGGTAGCTGCCGTCTTCGATCTTGCGCTCGGCGTCGTCATAGTCAGCGCGCGTAACCGGTTGAAATTTGATACGGTCGCCGGGGCGGAACAACACGATATCGCCCTCGAAGGCATCGAAGCGCTTGTTGGGATCCCAGATCGGCACCGGCGTGCGGCCGAACAGTTGATAACCGCCGGGCGTCGCCACCGGATAGATCGACGAGGCCGAGCCGCCCATGCCGACCGCGCCTTGCGGCGTCCAGGTGCGTGGCGGATTGTATTTAGGGCAGGTGATCATGGCGCGCGGATCGAGCGGTTGCAAAAACGGCAGGCCGGGCCAGAAGCCGAGCGAGGCAACCCAATATTCCGAGCTCGAATGGACACGCACCAATTGGTGACGGTCTTCCAGGCCGTTCAGGCGTGCGACGAAATCCGGATCATATTCCTTGTCCGGATTAAGTTTCTCGCGGTAATCGTCGATGCATTCCTTGGTCCAGGGGTCGAGATAAAGCGTCTCGAAGGTGAAGAGGCGGCTGTCGAGTTCGATCTCGTCTGTCGAGCCGAGCGAACCGATCAGGCTCTTCAACTCCGTCACCATATCGCCATAGGAAATATCGCGCGGTTCGTAATGCACCAGCAGCGAGGCGAAGCAGGGCGCCGTTTCAACCAGGCCCTTGGTGCCGGCCTCGCGCAAGGCGCCGGCCAGGCCCTGGGCCATAAAGTTGAGCTCAAGGTTCATTTCATTGCCAAACTCGACCGTAATATAGCGGTCGCCGCCCGGCGAAAAATTCGCTTCGTCGAAGATCATGTGCAGCCTCTCCCGGTCCGCCCGTGGCGGGGTGTCATTCCTTAAATAGGTCGTCTTTGTGCTCGTCAACAAAGCCGGTATGTGTCCGGCCGCCGAGATATGCCGGATGGGTCAGGACGCGTTTTAGGAAGGGAATGTTCGTTACGATGCCTTCTATACGGAAATCGTCCAGAGCCGCCAACATTTTCTCGATCGCCACATCGCGCTCAACCCCGTGCGTGATAAGCTTGGCGATCATCGGGTCGTAAAAATAAGTCACCTGATCACCCTGGCGCACGCCGGTATCGACGCGGATGCCGCCGCCTTGGCTCGGCGGTGAATAGACATCGAGCGGCCCCGGCGAGGGCAGGAAGTTTTTGGCCGGGTTCTCGGCATAGATGCGGCACTCGATGGCGTGGCCGTGCGAGGCGATGCTGTCCTGCTGCAGTTTCGAGACCTCCTCGCCGCGCGCCAGGCGCAATTGCAGGCCAACCAGATCCTCGCCGGTGGTCATCTCGGTCACTGGATGCTCGACCTGGATACGGGTGTTCATTTCGAGAAAAAAGAACTGCCCGTCGGGCGCCAGGATGAACTCGATCGTTCCCGCACCCCGGTAGCGCTCCTGTTTGGTCAGTGCGAGCGCTGCGGTTGCCATGGCGTCGCGGATCTCACGCTTGAGGCCGGGGGCAGGGGATTCCTCGATAATCTTTTGGAAGCGCCGTTGGATCGAGCATTCGCGTTCGAAAAAATGAACCGCGCCGCCATCGCCGAAGCCAAATACCTGAATTTCGATATGGCGTGGTTGGTCGATCAGTTTTTCCAAATACACCGCGCCGTCGCCGAACGCCTTTTCGGCCATGTTCTGCGTTGTCTCGACCGTTGCCAGAAGGTCTTCCGCCGCATCGACCCGCTTCATGCCGATGCCGCCGCCGCCCGCCGTGGCCTTGACCAGCAGCGGAAAGCCGACCTCGTCGCCGGCCGCTTCCAGCCCGGCATTGTCGTTCACCATGAAGCGCGGGCTGCCGGGCACGATCGGCACGCCGGCGCCATGCGCGAGCAGCCGGGCGCGCTCCTTGTCGCCCATATCGGCGATGGTCTCGGGGCGCGGGCCGATCCAGATCATGCCGGCCTCGGCCACGGCGCGGGCGAAGCCTTCATTCTCGGCGAGAAAGCCATAGCCGGGATGAACCGCATCGGCGCCGGCTTCATTGGCGGCGGCGAGAACCTTGTCGGCAACCAGATAGCTTTCCTTGGCTGCCGCGGGGCCGATGGCTATTGCCTCATCGGCCTCGTCCACATGTTTGGCATTTGCATCGGCCTCGGAATAAACCGCCACCGTCTTCAGGCCGAGAGCGCGGCAGCTGCGGATGATGCGGCAGGCGATTTCACCGCGATTGGCGATCAGAATTTTTTTCATGGGCTTCTTTTTTTCTTTCCTGGATCGGATATCAGCTAGGCCAATTCGGCGTGAATGGCCTTGGCAACCTCAACGGCGCCGAGTGTATCGCAATTGATATCCACCTTCATGCCGGTCTCCCAGGCCCCCGAGCCTCTTAGACGGGCAGTTTACGGGCGCATTATCGCCCTGCCAAGCGAGCAGCGGGAGAGAACGGGAGAGGGGCCTTTTGACGTGTAGTATGGAGCGCCGTCTGGGGCGTCAGGCGGCCACGGAATCGTCATCGAATAGTAATTTCACGTATCCGCGGAACAGGCGCGATTGGCGGCTGATCAATTCGGGTTGCTCGCCGGAGCGGGCGAGGATGAACGCGCCCTCCAGCAGGGAGACGATTGATTCGGCAAGCTCGGGGGCGCTGACCTCCAATTTCGGCTTACGAACGGCGATCACGGCGGCGAATTTTCTCTCGTAATATTTCTGCCAGTTCTCCAGAGATTTTCTGACAAAGCCATTTACGTTGTCGTCAAAGAGCGTGTTCTCATAAACATAAACCGCAAACAAACAGCCGGGGAAGGGTTGGTGCAGACTATCGAGCCACTCCTCGAACAGTTTAAGGAACAGGATCAAGGCCTGATAGGGATCGTCCGAAAGCGCCTCGGCGCGGCGGTCCCATTCATCAAAAAGCGCAAAATCCTGCTCGGCGAAACTTTCGATTAACTGCTCGGCCAGATCGGCCTTCGAGCGGAAATGATGGAAGAACGCGCCTTTGGTAACTCCGGTCGCCTGGATGATGTTGTCGAGCGAGGTGGCGGAGAATCCTCTTTCGAGCACCTGTCTCTGCGCCGTCTTCAGGATGCGCTCCTTGGTATTTTGTCCCTGCGCCATCAGTTTTCGCTCCCTTGCACCATACCAATCAGTATGTACACCAATTTATAATGGATTTCAAGGCGAGAATAGGTTTCGATTGAGATATTATATGCCATTGAATATTAACAATTAAAATTGATAAAAAATTTATTTTCGCTGCAAGGTTGACAACATACCAACCGGTCTGTATATATCAATACAGACCGGTTGGTATGTTGTCAATATTACTCGGCTGGACGCCAAGCAGAGGAGAGAATTATGGACATCACGAATTTCGACGTATCGATCAGCTCTAAAAGCCGCGACGGTGGATCGCTTGTCCGCGATATCCTGGGTGAGTTGCGCTACCGGATAGTGCGCACCATGCGCCGGCACGGCAGGAAGCGCCCGGAAATTGGCTTGGCGGCTATCGATAATCATCTGTTGCGTGATATCGGTCTCAATCGCCTGGGTATCGAAGAGGCGGCACTGGACAGCCAAAATGAGGCAACCGGCCGCTAAATCCCCACATTTAATTTCGCGCCCTAAATTCCCGCCGTTAATCCGCCGTCGATGGTGAGCGCCGTGCCGGTGATCCAACTCGCTTCGTCCGAGGCGAGATAGACGAAGCCGGCGGCGATATCGCCCGGCCGGCCGATGCCGCCGAGCGGGTGCAAGGCATCGACCTCGGCGCGGCTCGCCACTGGATCGTCCTGGCCTTCGAGATAGGCCAGCACCATCGGCGTTTCGATGAAGCCTGGGCAAATGCAGTTGACGCGGATCGGAACCTGAGCGCCGTCGATCGCCATGCAGCGCGTGAGGTTGATCACGCCGGCTTTTGCTGCGCCATAACTGGCCTGGCCGGCACTGCCGCGCAGCCCGGCGATCGAGGCGGTATTGAGGATCACGCCGCCGCCTTGCGCCTTGAAATGCGGCCAGACGGCGCGCCCGGTGCGGTAAATGCTCTTCAGATTGACGTCCATCTCGCGGTCCCAATCGGCTTCGGCCAAGCTCTCGACCCCACCCAGCATGGGAATGCCGGCATTATTGACGAAGATGTCGAGGCCGCCGAGCCCCTCAATCGCGCCGGCGATCAGGGCGTCGACCTGCCCCTGGTCGGTAACATCGGCGGCGATAGCGATGGCGCCGGTAATTTCCCCGGCCGCCGCAGCCACCCCGGCGCTATCGATATCCGAGAGCACCACCTGTGCACCTTCCTCGGCAAAACGGCGCGCGGTTTCGAGGCCGATGCCCGTGGCGGCGCCGGTAATGATTGCTTTTTTGCCCTTTAGTCGCATCGCTCTCTCCAGAAGTTTGTTTGTGAGGGACGTAATGCCGCATTTACACAGCCCATTTTGCTATTTATCTCTTGTGGCGGGGAAGGAGAAAGTGGTTTGAGCGATCATCCCTCGAGCAAGGAAGAAGAACGGCGCCCGATCCGGCGTTCGCTTTGGCGTGGGCTGTTGAAACGCTGCCCCAATTGCGGCACCGGGCGCATTTTCGCGCGCTATCTCAAACCGACCGATAATTGTACAGACTGCGGCGAGGCGTTCGGCCATATCCGCACCGATGATTTCGCCCCCTGGCTCACGATATTGCTGCTCGGCCATATCCTCGTGCCCATTGTCGGCACGATCGATTATTATTTGGCGCCGCCGCTCTGGATCATATTGCTGTGCGTCGTGGTGATCGGCATTATTCTAACCCTCGCCTTGTTGCCCCATTCGAAAGGCTTCTGCCTCGGTCTTATGTGGGCGCTGCGTCTGAGAGGCGACGAACAACATTAGGAGCGAATGATGGCGGATTCGGATAGTACGGCTAAGCCAGGGCCCATGAGCCAGGCTGAAATGGAGGCCTTTCTCGCCGGCGGTGAAATCTGCCGGGTGAGCTGTCTCGACGATGACGGCTGGCCCTATGCGGCGCCGGTCTGGCATGAATATAGCGATGGCGGATTTTATCTCGTCGGGCGCGAGGAAGCGCAGTGGGCGATCTATATGGCGCGCAATCCAAGTACCTTTCTCTGCATCGACACTGTCGCCAACCCGCAGAAAGTACTGGTCAAAGGCGCGGCGGAAGTGATCGAGCGGCCCAATATCGGTGGCAAATGGGTGGAGATCGCGCGCCGCATGGCGGTGCGTTATCTCGGCGAAGACGGCCCCAAATATCTCGAGCCTTCGATGGGCGATCCGCGTTGGTTGATCTTTATCCGGCCCGAGACGATCAAAACCTGGCGCGGTAACTTTTCGCGTTTGCAGTAGTTTTTAACCGCGCTCGCGCGTCTCGGTGAATTTAATATCCGGCCATTTTTC
>JABIXB010000207.1 GCA_018666805.1 Rhodospirillaceae bacterium
CGCAGCGATGCGGCGCGCGACATATTCGCTAAGCTGAGCGCTAATGCTGGTGCGCCGGGCGGTGTGCGCAGCCGGGCGCAGGAGTTTCTCGCCAGCCTCGGCGGGCCGCTCGAGCCAGCACAATCGCAACAATCCACATCATCGGATCAGCAGGCGCAGCCGGATGGCGCTCAGGACTGACATGATGCGCACGCCGTTTCGGGTTCTTGCTCTGCTGATGACCGGCGCCATGCTGGCGGCCTGCGATTTGGCGCCGGATTGGTTCGGCGGCACCGAGGCGCCGCCGCTGCCCGGCCAGCGGCTTTCCGTGCTGGCGCTCGAGGGTGCGATTGAGCCGGACCCGCGGATCGCCGATTTGGATGTCCGCCTGCCGCGCCCCTACGTCAATGAATCCTGGCCGCAGAGCGGCGGCTATCCCGATCACGCCATGCACCACCTGGCCGGCGGCGACAATTTGGCGCTGCTCTGGCGCAGCGATATCGGCGAGGGGTCTGGCGATGACGGGCGCATTCTGACCACCCCGGTGGTTGCCGGCGGGCGCGTCTTTGCCATCGATGCGGTGGCTGAAATTACCGCGTTCGATGCCAACACGGGCAATCTTCTGTGGCGCATCGATCCGCGCCTTGAGGATGATGAGGAAGACGGCTTCGGCGGCGGTCTCGCCTATGCCGGCGGCCTGCTGTTCGCCACCACCGGCTTCGGCCATGTGCTCGCGTTGGACCCTACCAACGGCGCTCAGGTGTGGCGCCAGGATATCGGCATTCCGATGCGCGCCGCCCCCGTGGTTGTCGGCGGGCGCATGTTTGTCGTCACCTATGACAATCAATTATGGGCGCTCTCGGCCGAGGATGGCGCGGTGCAATGGAGCAATGCCGGTATTTCCGAGACTGCCGGCCTGCTCGGCGCGGCGTCGCCGGCGGTCGATAACGATATTGTCATCGCACCCTATTCGTCGGGCGAATTGATTGCTCTTCGGGTCGAGAACGGGCGCACGGTATGGGCTGATTCGCTCGGCGCCCAACGCCTCGGCACCGGCAGTCTTGCCGCGCTCAACGATATCAATGGCAGCCCGGTCATCGACCGTGGCGTGGTTTACGCGATCAGCCATGGCGGGCGTCTGGTGGCAATCGATGTGCGCACCGGCAGCCGCGTCTGGGAACAGGATATCGCCGGCCTGAACACGCCCTGGATCGCCGGCGAATATCTCTTTGTTGTCACGGTGGACGGCGATGTGGTGTGCCTGTCGCGCCGCAATGGGCGGGTGAAATGGGTGCATTCGCTGCCCCGCTTCGAAGACCCCGGCAGCCGCGAAGACCCGGTTTTTTGGAACGGCCCGCTGCTCTTGAGCGATCGCTTGATCGTGCTCGGCTCGAACGGCGATGCCCTGGCCATCTCGCCCTATACGGGGCGCCTGATGGGGCGGCTCGAAATGCCGCATGGCGTGCGCGTCGCGCCGGTTGCCGCCAACGGGACGCTTTTCATCCTCACCGACGACGGCAATTTAGTCGCCCTGCGATAACGCGTCGAACAGAATATGCCTTTTCGTGTTGCCATTGTGGGCCGCCCCAATGTGGGCAAATCCACCCTGTTTAACCGCCTCGTCGGGCGGCGCGTGGCGATTGTCGCCGAGACGCCCGGCGTCACCCGCGACCGGCGCGAAGGCGAGGGCCGTATCGGCCCGCTGCATTTCCGCCTGACCGATACCGCCGGGCTCGAGGAGGCGATTCCCGACAGCCTGGGCGCGCGCATGATGGATCAGACCCAGCGCGCTCTCGACGAATCGGATGTGGCGCTGCTGGTGGTCGATGGGCGCGCCGGCATCACCGCGGCCGACGAGCATTTTGCCGCCCTGCTGCGGCGCGCGGAAACGCCGGTCATTCTCATCGTCAACAAATGCGAGGGCATGGCCGGGAGTAGCGGCGTTGCCGAATCATATAGCCTCGGTCTCGGCGATCCGGTGATCATCTCGGCCGAGCATAATGAAGGCATCAATCTGCTCTATGAGGTGCTGGCGCCGTTCGACACGGAAGCGGACGCGATTGACGGATCGGCGGAACTGGCGCCAGGCAAGCGCGATATTTTGCATCTCGCCATTGTCGGGCGGCCCAATGTCGGTAAATCGACCTTGTTAAACCGCCTGGTTGGGGATGAGCGCGTGATCACCGGCCCGGAGGCGGGGATCACGCGCGATTCGGTTACGGTTGAATGGATGTTCAAGGGGCGGCGCATTGAGCTCGTCGACACGGCGGGCTTGCGCCGGCGCGCCCGCGTGAGCGAGAGCCTGGAAAAGCTTTCGTCACGCGATACGCGCAGCTCGCTCGGCCGCGCCGAAGTGGTGGTGCTGTTGTTCGACGCCACCGAACCACCGGCCAAGCAGGATCTCAATATCGCCGATTCACTGGCCGAGGAAGGCCGGGCGCCGGTGATCGTGATGAACAAATGGGATCTGGTCGATGAGCCTGGCGGCGTGATGCAGGACATGCGCGCCCGCCTTGAGCATGTCCTGCCGCAAATCCGCGGCGTGCCGCTGGTTACCTGCTCGGCCCTGACCGGCCAGGGCTGCAATAAGCTCATGCCGGCGGTGCTCGATGTCTATAAAAAATGGAATATCCGGGTTTCGACCTCGCAATTGAACCGCTGGCTCAGCAACGCGACCGAGGACCACCCGCCGCCGCTCGCCGCCGGGCGGCGCGTCAAAATCCGCTACATCACCCAGGTCAAGGCGCGCCCGCCAACCTTCGCCGCCTTTGTCAGCCGCCCCGAGGCGGTCGCCGATTCCTACCGCCGCTATTTGGTCAACAGTCTGCGTTCAGAGTTTGGCCTTGATGGCGTGCCGATACGATTGTTTTTGCGCAAGGGGAAAAATCCTTACGCCAAGAAGTAAGGGCTTATCACCGGCGGTACTCACTCCAATCCCAATGCTTCGCGCACTGCCGTTGCGCGGCGCCCTTTGAGGCCGGCTGTGCGGCCTTCCTCATAGGCCTGTTCGACCGGGATGCCGCCCCGTGCGCGGTAGAGCGCCCACATTGAGCCGGCCCGATTGGCGAACACGCCGTGGAACAGCAGGGGGAGGTTTTCTGCGTCCTCGACGATGCGTTTGAATTGGGCGATTTCTTCTTCGCTCGGGATGGCATAGCCCATCGGAATATTGAAATAGCGCATGCCGCGCGCCTCGACATCGAGCTTTTCCTTCTCGGCGCCTTCCTCCGGCACGCGGAGGTCGAGGATCGATTCGAAGCCCAGTTCGGCGAGGCGGCCATAAGCGTTCTCGCGGATTTCGCCACTCGAGGCAATCGCCGGCGTGCGCCGGTCGTAATGTTCGACCAGACTGCCGAGCGCATCGGCAAACGGCGCTTCGCCGGCGGATTTTCCGGGCAGGAGAAGGGCAACGGCGATCACCACTGCGGCCGCGGACATAAGCCGGAAGCGCTTCGGGTTGCGATGGATAAACGCGTTCAGTGAAAAGCGCCGTCTGTCGCCACCACTCATGATTCGCCTTTCCGGAACGGGCTGTGTGCGCCCAAGGCTTCTATTTCCCAATCCACTTGCTTTGTTTCCCGCTCAAGATAATCGCCGATGGCGTCGCGAAAAGACGGGTTGGCAATCCAATGGGCGCTGTAGGTTGGGCACGGCATGTAGCCGCGCACCAGCTTATGCTCGCCTTGCGCACCCGCTTCAACACGGCTCAGGCCATGCGCCAGGGCATAGTCGATGGCTTGATAATAGCA
>JABIXB010000208.1 GCA_018666805.1 Rhodospirillaceae bacterium
GCGGCGTGGCACCATGCAGGATATTACCGCACGCAAGGAAGCCGAGATCGCCCTTGAACTGGCCCAGCGTTCGCTTGATGCATCGCATGAATTGATTCTCCGTTGTGCCCCAGACGGGCGCATTCTTTATGCCAATCCAGCCGCCTGCCGCTCACTCGGCTATAGCGCGGCGGAATTGCTCAAGCTCAGCGTGCCGGACATGAATGCGGATATTAAGCCCGACGTTTTGCAGGAACAGTGGCGCGAGCTGCGCGAGGTCGGCGTGCTCAATTTGGAGTCCCGCCATCGCCGCAAGGATGGCAGCATCTACCCGGTGAACGCCACCGTCAGTTATGTGAAACATGGCGGCAAGGAATATTCATACGTTTCGGCACGCGACATTACGGCTGAGAAAGAAGCGGAGGATAAATTACGGGAACTGGATGAGCGCTTTTCACGCGCCCGGCAGTATGCCGGTTTCGGTACCTGGGAGTGGCGCCCCGCGAACGGCAAGATCACCTGGTCTGAGGAGACACATGCCATCTTCGGCCTCAGCGTGGACATGCCGGAGCCAAATTTCGCGGGATTCATGGCTCTGGTTCATCCTGAAGACCGTGAGTATGTCGAGAATTTCTTGGCGGAACGAAACGAAAGAAGCGGCGAATATGAGTTCGAGTACCGCGTAGTTTGGCCGGACGGCGAGTTGCGCTTTTTGAATGAGCGCGGCACCGTAACAAAAGACGATGACGGGGAAATTCTTTACGTCACCGGCACCGTGCAAGACATCACCAACGAAAAACGGGCAGAGCAACATCTCAAACAGGTGGAGCAGCGCTTCTCACTTGCCCGCCGGCAAGCCCGGATTGGCACCTGGGAATGGAATATCGAAACCAATAGCGTGGACTGGTCTGACGATACCGCCCTGATCTACGGCCATGAGCCGGGGTCGCTCGAACCGACCTACGAATATTTCGAGAATTTGGTGCACCCGGAGGACCGTGCAGCCCTGCACGCAGCCGAGCGCAAGGCTTTCGAGAGCGCCGGCGAAAATTACGAGGCGGAGTACCGGATGCGGCTGCCGGATGGCGAGATCAGGCATATCTACGATATCGGCGTCGTTACCCGCGACGAGAGCGGTAAGGCGATTTACATGACCGGTATCATCCAGGATATCAGTGAGCGTAAACGTGCCGAGCAGGCGATTAGAGAAAGCGAACGCCACTATCGCAGCCTGTTCGAATCCAGCCTGGACGGCATCATGATTGCCGATACGGAGGGCCGCATTGAGGACGCGAATCCAGCAGTTTTGGAGATGCTGGGATATGACATAGAGACGTTGCGCGGCATGACGGTGGATGAGATTACGCCGCCGAAATGGCGCGCTCTGACACGCGACATACGCGCCCAGATACAACATATTCCGCAAGGCGAATATGAAAAGGAATATTTTCGCCGCGACGGTTCGACGGTTCCCGTTACGCTGCATGTGTGGCCAATCGGCGGGCAGGGTGATCGTGTCATGGGAATCATCCGCGATGTTACGGAAAGCAAACGGATTGAAGAACAATTGCGTCAGGCGCAAAAAATGGAAGCGGTCGGCCAGCTCACCGGCGGCATTGCACATGATTTCAACAATCTTCTCACCGTCGTCATGGGCAATTTGGAAATGGTATCGGATAATTTGGCCCCTGAAAGCGATGCCTTCGAAATGATCTTACGCGCCTACCGGGCCGCCGGGCGTGGCGCCAACCTGACCCACCAACTCCTGGCCTTTTCGCGCAAGCAAACCTTGTTGCCGACAGCCATTGAGCCGGGTCAACTGATCACGGATATGTCGGATATGTTGCGCGTCTCGCTCGACGAGGCGGTTGAATTATCGATCCTCTCTAACCGCGGTATGTGGCTCTGCAAAGCCGACAAAGCGCAGCTGGAGAACACGATACTGAATTTAACGATCAATGCCCGCGATGCCATGCCGGATGGCGGAACATTGACGATCAAGACCGAAAATGCGGTTCTGGACGATGACTATGTGGCGTCGCATGAGGATGCCGAAGCCGGTGAATATGTCATGTTCGCGATTTCCGACACCGGTAGCGGCATTTCGCCGGATGTGCTCGACCATGTTTTTGAGCCGTTCTTTACCACCAAGGAAGTGGGCGCCGGCTCGGGCCTTGGCCTCAGCATGATCTATGGCTTCGCCAGGCAATCGGGCGGGCATGTGACGATCGAGAGTGAGGTCGGCAAGGGCACGGTGGTCAAACATTATTTGCCGCGCTGGGTGCCGAATTCAGGCGAAGCGTCGCCGGTTTAACTGCCCTCTTCGCGGCGCAATTCAAACACTTCGATCTCACCGACGCGGCCCTTGACCTTGTGCCGCCCGACCGATGCCGGCGCAAAGCCTGGGCCCAGTTTGCCGGCGGTATCGCCGCTGATCAGGATCGAGATCTCGGTGCCATCCGGGTGAATTTCCTTGCCGAGTTGCTCTAGACGCTGGCCGATATTCACTGTGTCGCCGATGATGGTGTAATTGAGCCGCCCAGGCGCGCCGATATTGCCGACCGTGGCGCTACCTGAATGAATGCCGATGCGGATATGTGTCGGCGCTTCGCCGAGCGCCTGTTTGCGTTTATTGTCGTGGTGAATTTTTTCGGCGATGGCCAGCGCCGCGCGGCAGGCGCGCTCTGGCGCGTCCGCCTGTTCCTCCGGCGCGCCCCAAAAAGCCATCACCGAATCGCCGATAAACTTATCGACCGTGCCGCCCTCCGCCTCAATGCAATCGACGACGATGGAGAGATGCGCATTGACGAAGGCCGCGACCTCAGCCGCCCGCAGATTCTCCGAGGCCGAGGAAAAGCCGACAATGTCGGTAAAGAGCACGGTGATCTCGCGTCCGTCCGAGAGAGATTCATCGGCCGAGCCGCGCTTGATCAAGCTCTCGACGACTTTGCGCGGCACATAAAGCTCGAACCAGCGCAGCGCACCCAACATGGCGTTGAAGGAATTGGATTGCTCATTCAGTTCGCGGAACACGCTGCCCGGTAATTCCTCGACCTGGGAGATGTCGAGATCGCGGATGCGTCCGGCGGCGGCCGAAAAGCGCACGATCGGGCGGGCAATGCGGCGGCCGACAAATATGGCTGCCACGAGGGAGAGCAGGAGCGCAGCGACGCCAGCGATCAGCGCGATCATCATGCGGCGCACTTCCTCGCCGACATCGGAAGCTTTGAAATAGGCCCCGACCGTGAGCGGCAGCGGGCCGAAGCCGGCCACCTCGCGGTAGACGAAGACATATTCCGCATCGTCGATCTGAATCACATGCCCGTCGGTACTTTCGGGCATTTCCATTTGTTCCAGCTCGTAGCGGCCCTCGTCTGACCATATGGCGGCGAGCACGGCATCGCTGAAATCCGATACCGATGGCAAGGGTGCTTCGCTTGAGCCCTGTGGGTAGCCGTCGATCAGGCGGGAATGTGCGATCACATGGTCGCGCCCATAGAGAATAAAACGCTGCCCGGCATGATCCGAGCCGACCGTATCAACGAAGCTCGACAATTGCTCGACCGACACCACGGCGACAACGGCGCCCATCAGCTCGCCGTCGCGCATGACGGGGGCGGCCAAATTGAGATAAGTTTTCTTGTACTGGTCGTTCCATATGGGCGCTCCCCAACCGGCGCCGTGGGAAATATTCGACATGCTGGCGCGCACCTTCGGATCATTCGAAAAGTCGATCTCATTGGTTGAAACCAGGTCCTTTTCCCGGTCCCGTCCGGCGGCAAAGGATTGCAGATCCTGGTCAATCAACATAATAGCTTCGACCTGGGGCGCCGCGGCCAGGGCACCGATAAGGAGAGGTCCAAATTTTTCCCTATCGCCCGGATCCATATATCCCCGTTCGATCCGCCGCGCGATAAATCTGGCTTGATGTTCGGCCGGCTCGAGATGCTGTTCGATCTGCCGGACGGCAGCGCCGATCGCTTGATCCGCATTGGCGCTGAGCAGCGAGAAGGTATTTTTCTGCGCCAGCCAGACACCGACGCCGAGGACGCTGCCGGCGGTGATAAAGACCAACAGGCCGATGGCGGTGGCGAGCGTGATGGTAATCGAGACACGCCCCTGAAAGCGCGAGGTCATGGCTCTTCCGGCGGCATGATGGCGGCAAGTTCGGCCGCGCCCGCGCGCGCTTCGCCGGCCAGGCCGTTGCGGATGCCGGCGCGGTCCGCGGCATCGCGGTTCTGGCCAAGTTTCCATTTGCCTTCGAGGCGCTCGATGGTGATGTCAAAGCCGGTGATGCCTTTCATCATCCGGCTGAGAAACTCGGCCGGCGCGTCGGCGGTTGCCCAGGGCTCGGCCCGCCCCGCCTCATGCGTATCCGAGAGCGCATCAAGGTGGGCGCGCAAGCGCTCCGCATCGGCCAGCGGGCGGAGCACGCCATGGGCGTGCACGGCGGCATAATTCCAGGTCGGCACCGCCTTGCCGTCAACCTGTTTGGACGGATACCAGGCGGGAGAAATATAATGTTGCGGGCCGTGAAAAATTGCGACCACTTGGAGCCCGTCTTCGGCCTTCTCGAGCGCCTGCAAAAGCGGGTTCGCTTTGGCGAAATGGCCGCTGAGAAGGCCAAATTTACCCTCTTGAGCGGCAAGCAGGAGCGGCAGGTGATTGGCCTCGAATCCGTCCGGTCCAGGCGAGACAAGCACCGCCAGGGGGTGGTTGCGCATGAAATCATGCAAGATTTCGACGCGTTCCTCGCGAAAGGCCGGCGGCTGATACATGGTGGGAGGCTCCCGCAGCTGGAAAATGTCTATTCATGTAACTTAAGCGCGATGGGCTGTGCCGCAAGAGCGCCGGACACCCTGTGTAACCAGTCTGTGCGACAATCAGCCACATAAAGAGGGGTGTCAATGAGCCGAGATGGCTATAAAATAGGACCAGGGAATGTGGAGCAGCGATCTTCTTGCACCACCGAGGCGTACGCTTTCGAGCGGCGCAAAAAAAAATGGATTTATTTGGATCGGACCGCATGGCCGAGCACCATAATATGAAACTGCGTGAGCGTATCTGTGTGGCGCAATTTCCAGGCGTTCCATCGCCATGATGCATGAAAACATGACGCTTGCCGGCGGCGGAGTGCTGTCCCTTTTCGGTATTCCGCTCGAAAGTGCTGGAATTGCACTAGCCCTGTTCGTTGCCGGTTTGGTCGGTAGCTTCAGCCATTGCGCCGGCATGTGCGGCCCTTTTGTGCTCGCCCAATCGACAACAAATTCAGCCCGGAAAGAGACGGCGGATTCGTCCACTCGGCCAGGAGCCCTATTTTCCCGCCTCGGCGGTGCAGCGTTGCTGCCCTATCATTTGGGCCGTGCGACGACCTATGCCGCGCTCGGCGCGGCGGCGGCGTCACTCACCGGCGCGCTGATGATGGTGCCCGAGTTGCGCTGGCTCGCCATTGCCTTTCTTGGCATCGCCGGTGTGGCATTTCTCAGCCATGCCCTGGGCGGGCTTCCCACAGCGCTCAAGCGCCATCTGCCGGGGCGCCATTTGGGCGCGCGCTGGGCCGCCCTGGTCAGTCGTCTGGCGCGGCCTCTGTTTGCCTCGCCGCGCGGCTGGCGTGGATATTTTCTAGGGCTATCTCTGGGCTTCATTCCCTGCGGCCTGCTTTATGCGGCCTTGGCCGCTGCGGCGGCGAGCAGCTCGCCGCTAAACGGGGCGGTCGCCATGGCGGCTTTCGCCCTCGGCACGGCGCCCGGGCTTTTTCTCGTCGCATTTGCCGGCCATGTGGCGGCGCGCCGTTGGCCGCGCACGATACGCGGCCTCTCCAGCCTATTGATGGTCGTGAACACCGGCATGATTGGCTTTTTGGCCGTCCGCTGGGCCGCATAGAGATTAACATTTATGACAGATGAACGGATCAAGTGATGGCCTCAACAAGTAGCGATTATAATTATGGTGTCGTCCGCCTGTTCACCATTGCCACGGTTTTATGGGGCGTGGTGGGCTTTCTCGTCGGCGTTGTCATCGCCTTGCAGTTGGCCTTTCCGGTGCTTAATCTCGATCTGTCCTACACCAGTTTCGGACGCCTTCGCCCGCTGCATACCTCGGCGGTGATCTTCGCCTTTGGCGGCAACGCCCTGTTCGCGACCTCCTATTTTATCGTTCAGCGCACCTGCCGGGCGCGTCTCTGGGGTGGGCCGCTGCCGATGTTCACCTTTATCGGCTATCAGATATTTATTGTCGCGGCGGCGGTCAGCTATGTCACCGGCGTGACCCAGAGCAAGGAATATGCCGAGCCGGAATGGTTCGTCGATGCCTGGCTGACGATTGTCTGGGTGGCTTATCTGCTGGTATTCCTCGGCACCTTATGGCGCCGCAAGGAGCCGCATATCTACGTCGCCAACTGGTTTTTCCTGGCTTTTATCGTCACCGTGGCGATCCTCCATATTCTCAACAATCTGGCCTGGCCGGTGTCCTTCCTCGGCGCCAAGAGTTACGTCATGTTCTCCGGCGTACAGGACGCCATGCTGCAATGGTGGTACGGCCACAATGCGGTCGGCTTCTTCCTCACCGCCGGTTTCCTCGGCATCATGTATTATTTCGTGCCCAAACGGGCCGGGCGGCCGGTCTATTCCTACCGTCTCAGCATCGTCCATTTCTGGTCGCTGATTTTCCTCTATATCTGGGCCGGGCCGCATCATCTGCATTACACCGCACTGCCGGATTGGGCGCAGACGCTGGGCATGACCTTCTCGATCATGCTGTGGATGCCGTCCTGGGGCGGCATGATCAACGGCTTGATGACGCTGCGCGGCTCCTGGGACAAGCTCCGCACCGATCCGGTGCTGCGCATGCTGGTGGTTTCGGTCGGCTTCTACGGTATGAGCACCTTCGAAGGCCCGGTGATGGCGATCAAGGCGGTCAACGCGCTCAGCCATTACACCGACTGGACCATCGGCCATGTCCATTCCGGCGCGCTCGGCTGGGTCGCCTTTGTCAGCTTTGGCGCGATGTATCATCTGGTGCCGGTATTGTGGCAGCGCGAGCGGCTCTATTCGCTCCGCCTGGTGAGTCTCCATTTCTGGATCGCGACCGTCGGCATCGTGCTTTACATCACCGCCATGTGGGTCTCGGGCATCATGCAGGGGCTGATGTGGCGCGCCTATGATGAGCTCGGTTTCCTGCAATATTCCTTCGTCGAATCCGTCGAGGCGATGCATCCCTACTACATCATCCGCGCGCTCGGCGGCATTCTGTTCCTGCTCGGCGCGCTGATCATGGTCTACAATCTGTGGCGAACCATGCGCGGCGACATCCGCGCCGGTGAACCGGTCGTTGCATCCGATCCCACAACTGAAGTGACGCCGGCGACAGCCGCGGCGCCGAACTGAGGGAGCGGATCATGTCTTTTCATAAAAAACTCGAACGCAACTCCCTGCTCATGCTGGTTTGCATCATCCTGGTGGTGGCGATTGGCGGCATCGTCGAGATCGTGCCGCTCTTTACCATCGAAAGCACGATCAAACAGGTCAAAGGGGTGCGGCCTTATTCACCGCTTGAGCTCGCCGGGCGCAACATCTACATCCGCGAAGGCTGTTATGTCTGCCACAGCCAGATGATCCGCGCCTTCCGCGATGAGGTTGAGCGTTACGGCCCCTATTCGCTGGCGGCGGAGAGCATGTACGACCATCCCTTCCAGTGGGGCTCGAAACGCACCGGCCCCGATCTGGCCCGGGTCGGCGGCAAATATTCCAATGAATGGCATGTCGAGCATTTCCTCGATCCGCGCGAGCTGGTGCCCGAATCGGTGATGCCGCCCTATAGCTTCATGGCCGATGCCGATCTCGATTATGAGGATATGGCGGCGCATCTCAAAACCAACCGCCATGTCGGCGTGCCTTATACGGATGAGATGGTTGCCTATGCGGTGGCCGATGTGGAAGCGCAGGTCGATCCGGACGGCGATATCGAGGGCCTGATGGCGCGCTATCCCAAGGCCGTGGTGGCGAATTTCGATGGTGACAGCAGCCGCATTACCGAGATGGATGCTTTGATCGCTTACTTGCAAATGCTCGGCACGCTGGTTGACTTCACCGGCACGTCCGCAGCCCAGCCGGACGGGGAGGACTGATCATGGATGCCGGATTTATCTCAGATGCGGTGCGGCCCTACGTGATGGTCGCCTTCGTTGTCGTCTTCGTTGCCATCTTGGGCTGGGTGCTGGCGCCGAGGCGCAAAGCTAAGCTCGAAGATCATAAAAACATTCCATTCAGGGAGGATTGACCGGTGCCAAACGAGAGAGACGAACTTACCGGCACCGAAACAACCGGCCATGAATGGGATGGCATCCAGGAGCTCAACACGCCGTTGCCGCGTTGGTGGCTTTACATTCTCTATGCCTGCATTCTCTTTTCCGTGGTCTATTGGGTGCTCTATCCGGCTTGGCCGTGGATCAATGATTATTCCAGGGGCGTGCTCGGCTGGTCGCGCCATGTCGAGCTCAATGAGGAAATCGAGGAGGCCAAAGCCTACCGCGCCCAGTTCGTCTCGCGCATCGAGGCGGCGAGCGTAAGCGAAATCGCGGCTGACCGCGAATTGCTGCAATTCACCCTGGCCGGCGGGCGCTCGGCTTTTGCGCTCAATTGCTCGCAGTGCCATGGCGCCGGCGCCCAGGGCGGTGTCGGCTATCCCAATCTCGGCGACGATGCGTGGATTTGGGGCGGCAGCCTGGAGGCGCTTGAGAGTACCATCCGCTACGGCATCCGCAGCGAGCATGACGAAACGCGCGATATGGCGATGCCGGCATTCAAAAGCGATGAGGTGCTTGATGATGCAGAGATCAACGATGTAGCCGAGTTCATTCTTTCTCTAAGCGACTCTGCCGGGGACGCCTCGGCGGCCGAGCGCGGTGCGGCGGTCTATGTTGAGAATTGCAGCGTCTGCCACGGTGAGAGCGGCGAGGGCATGCATGAAAACGGCGCGCCGCGCCTGAGCGATTTCATCTGGCTCTATGGTGGCAATAAGGCGGATGTGGTCGAGACGATTTCCTTCTCGCGCGGTGGCGTCATGCCGGCTTGGGAGGGCCGCCTCGACGAAGCCACAATCAAGCAATTGGCGGTTTACGTGCATTCTCTCGGTGGCGGCGAATAGGGTGATATGGCCAATCCGGCAGAGGACAGCCCAGGAGGGGCGTTAAGCGAGGCGAATAAACAGCCGCGCTATGTGCGGCGCAAGAAAATTCACCCCAAGCTCGCCTTCGGGCGATACAGAATTATCAAGTGGAGTGCGTTGATCGCGCTTCTGGCGTTCTACTATCTCATTCCGTGGCTGCGCTGGGACCGCGGGCTGAACACGCCGGACCAGGCCATCTTGGTCGATATCCCGGCGCGCAAATTCTATTTCTTCTTCATCGAGCTATGGCCGCAGGAAATCTATTACTGGACCGGCCTCCTCATCCTGGCCGCCGTCGGCCTGTTTTTCGTCACCAGCATCGCCGGGCGGGTGTGGTGCGGCTATGCCTGCCCGCAGACCGTCTGGACCGATCTTTTCATTTATGTCGAACGTCTGTTCGAGGGCGACCGCAATGCCCGTATCCGGCTCGACAAGGCGCGCTGGGGGATCGGTAAAATCCTGCGCAAGCTGGGCAAGCATCTGGTGTGGATCTTGATCGGTATCGTCACCGGCGGCGCCTGGGTATTTTATTTTGTCGATGCGCCGACACTGGCGCGCGAACTGCTCGCCTTCGAGGCGCCGTCTTCGGCCTATCTCACGATCGCTTTCCTCACCGCGACAACATATGTCATGGCCGGGTGGGCGCGCGAGCAGGTGTGCACCTATATGTGCCCCTATGCACGTTTCCAATCGGCGATGTTCGATGAGGATACGCTGCTCGTCACCTACCGCGACGAACTTGGCGAGCCACGCGGCTCGCACAAAAAGGACGCCAGTTGGGATGCGCGCGGGCGCTGTGTCGATTGCAATCAGTGTGTCGCGGTTTGCCCGACCGGCATCGATATCCGCGACGGGCAGCAGCTCGAATGCATCAATTGCGCGCTTTGCGTCGATGCCTGCAACAGCATCATGGACCGCGTCGGCCAGCCACGCGGCCTGATCCGCTACGATACCCAACGCAATTTGGAGGCGCGCGAAACCGGCGCTGATACGCGGGCGCGGATTATTCGCCCGCGCACCGTCACCTATGCCGCTATTCTGGTTGTGCTGATGGCGATTATGGTGGTTTCGCTCTGGACCCGCTCCACCCTCGAGGTCAATGTGCTGCGCGACCGCAATCCGCTCTTCACATTGCTGTCGGACGGCAGCGTGCGCAACGGCTATACTTATAAAGTGCTCAATAAATCGCACGATTCCCTCAGCCTGACATTGCGCGCCGAGGGTATTCCCGGCGCCACCCTTCGGGTGCTCGGGACGGAAGCGGAGGAAACCGAGGTGATGATCAGCGCGCGGCCGGATCAGGTGGAGAGTTTCCGCATCTTTGTGCATGCGCCACTGCGTGCGCTTGAGGGCGGCTCCAACGATCTCAGATTTCTGCTGATGAATTCGGCCGGCGAGTCTATCGATATAGCCGGCACGGCCTTTGTGGGGCCGGACAAATGAGCGCCGCGCGCACAGAGGGCCGTCGGCGCAGCAATTGGATTCCATGGACCTTCGTTGCCGGCTTTGGCGTGATCATAATCGCCAACACCATATTGGCGGTGTTTGCCCTCGGCTCCTTCTCCGGCATCGAGACCGAACATGCCTACAAAACCGGGCTCGCCTATAACGACGTGCTGGCGGCGCGCGAGGCACAGGCGGCGCGCGGGTGGCGGCATGAAATGATCTATGTGCCGGAGGCGGGTGAAACCGGGCGCATTGAGATAACCTTGACGGGCGCCGGCGGTGAGGCATTGCAGGGATTGACGGTGGTGGCGCAAATAGGCCGCCCGGCGCATGAAGGCGAGGACCGCGAAATCGTGCTGGCGACGGCCGGCGGCGGTACCTATTCCGCCGCGCTTGCCTTGCCGTTGAAAGGGCAATGGCAGGCCGACATCAGCGCCAGCGGCATTGGCGCGCCGTACCATATCCGCGAGCGTTTCTGGGTGCGTTGATGGATATGAGCCGCACCGCCTGCGCCCATTGCGGGTTACCGGTTGCCGGTGCGGATTATTGCTGCGCCGGGTGCGAGGGTGCGGCCAGCCTGTTACGCGGCCTCGGGTTGGAGCGCTATTACGAGCTGCGCGAAATCGACCCGGCGGTGCGCCCCTTAAAACCGGAGGACGCGCCGGCGGCACAAGACCTTGCCGCCTTTGTCCGCGAGGTGGGCGACGGCAAACAGCGCCTCGATTTGATGGTCGACGGCCTGCATTGCGCCGCCTGCGTGTGGTTGATCGAGAGCGTGCTCACACGGGAGGCCGATATTGTCTCGGCCCGGGTCAATCTTTCGACCCGCCGCTTGGCGCTGGTGTGGCGCGGCGACGCCGGCGACGCCGGGCGCTATCTCGCCGCGCTTGAGCGTCTCGGTTATCAATTCATGCCGTTCGATGCGGCCAAGCTCGAGACGCGCGAGCGCCAGGAAGAACGCATGCTGCTGCGCGCCCTCGCCGTTGCCGGTTTCGCCGCCGGCAATGTGATGCTGCTCTCGGTCGCCGTGTGGGCCGGCGCGTTCGAGGATATGGGCGATGCGACGCGCGGCCTGTTGCATTGGATCTCGGCCCTGATCGCGGTGCCGGCAATCGCCTATGCCGGGCGGCCGTTCTTCGCCGCGCTGCCGGCTTTCTTTGCCCGCCGGCGGGTGACGATGGATTTACCGATCTCGCTTGCCATCATCCTCACCCTCGCCATGAGCCTGTTCGAGGCGGCGCGCGGCGGTGCGCATGTCTATTTTGATTCCGCCTGTGCCTTGTTGTTTTTTCTTCTCGTTGGGCGCTATCTCGACCGCCGCGCGCGCGGCCAGGCGCGCTCCGCCGTCGCCCATCTGCTGGCACTTGGCGCCAGCGCGGTGACGATATTGGAAAACGGCCTGCGCCGCCTGGCGCCGCTCGACAGCGTGCGTCCGGGCATGACGGTTTTGGTCGCGGCGGGCGAGCGCATCGCCGTCGATGGTCATGTGTCGGAGGGCAGATCCGAGCTTGATTCGAGCCTCATTACCGGCGAGGCCCTGCCGCGCGCGGTCGCGCCAGCGAGCCCGGTCTTCGCCGGCATGGTGAATTTGACTGCGCCGCTCCGTCTCAAGGCCGATGCGGTTGGTGAGCACACGCTGCTCGCCGAGATCGTCCGCCTGATGGAAGCGGCGGAGCAGGGGCGGGCGCGCTTTGTCGCCCTGGCCGACCGCGTTGCCCGGCTCTATGCCCCGGCGGTACATGGTCTGGCGCTCGCGACCTTCCTCGGCTGGCTGATTATCGCCGCGGCGGAATGGCAGACGGCGCTCTTGAACGCCGTGGCGGTATTGATCGTCACCTGCCCGTGCGCGCTCGGCCTCGCCGTGCCGATGGTTCAGGTGATTGCCGCCGGGCGTTTGCTTAGGCGCGGCATCTTCCTCAAATCGGCAACCGCGCTCGAGCGCTTGGCCGATGTCAATATGGTGGTGTTCGACAAAACCGGAACCCTCACCCTGGGCAAACTTCGCCTGTTGCCGGGCGCGGCGTCGGAGCATGATGTGCGGCGCGCGGCCTCGCTCGCCGCGGCAAGCCGACACCCCTTGGCCCGGGCGCTCTCAGCCGCGGCGCCGGATGCGGTGGTGGCGGATGGGGTCGAGGAAATCGCCGGGCAGGGATTGCGCGCGACCATTGATGGCGAGGAATGGCGGCTTGGTAACCGCACATGGTGTGGTGTTGCGGACGCGGAGGCGGACAGCGCGCCTGATCCCGAATTGTGGCTTCAGGGTGGCGGCGCGGCATTGTGCTTTCGCTTCGCCGACGAATTGCGGCCCGACGCGATTGAAATTTTGGCCGCGCTTAAAGAACGCGGCATAGCGCTGGCGCTGCTCTCGGGAGATCATAAGGCAGCGGTTGGCGATGTTGCCCGGCGCCTCGGCATCGATCAGTGGCAAGCAGAGTGCAGTCCGGCCGATAAGGCGGCGCGTCTGGCTGAGCTCGCTGGCGCGGGGCGCAAGGTGTTGATGGTCGGCGATGGCCTCAACGACGCGCCGGCCCTGGCGGCGGCGCATGTCTCGGCTTCCCCGGCGAGCGCCGCCGAGGTTAGCCAGATGGCGGCCGATGCGGTGTTTCAAGGTGCCCGCCTGCAGCCGGTGATAGAGCTTCTCGATGTGGCTGAGCGCGCCGACCGGCTGGTCAAGCAGAATTTCGCCTTCGCCTTTTCCTATAATGCGGTGACGGTGCCGCTCGCCATGCTCGGTTTTGTGACGCCCTTGATCGCGGCGGCGGCGATGTCGTGCTCCTCCCTGCTGGTGATCGCCAATGCGCTGCGCCTCTCGCGCGCCGCCGGGCGGGCAAGCGCATGACGATCCTGCTCTATCTCATTCCCGCCGCTCTGCTGCTCGGCCTCTTGGGGCTGGGCGCTTTTCTGTGGGCGCAGCGCTCTGGCCAGTTCGATGATTTGGAAGGTGCGGCGCACAGAATCCTATTCGACGATGCCGATAATCCGGATGAACAAAAAACCGGAGCCGGCAAAAACAGCGAGGCTTCCGATGACGGATAATTCATATGGCGCGCCTGGCGCGCCTCCCTTACCGACGATCAGTTTCGACAGTCCGTGGATGTGGCTCGCCAGCGGCTGGCAGGATTTGTGGCGCGCACCGGGTGTCAGCCTCGCTTATGGCGCGTTTTTTGCCGCAGTCGGCTGCCTCCTTACGGTCGGCCTTTATATGCTCGGCGCGTGGTATGCGGTGCTGCCGCTGGCGGCGGGATTTATGCTGCTCGGACCATTGATGGCGGTCGGCCTCTATGAAATCAGCCGCCGCCACGCGGCTGGCGAGACGGTCAACGTGGTGGGCGCACTCGCCGCCTGGCGCCGCAATCCCTCGGCGATCTTCTTTTCCGGTCTTGGCCTGGCGCTGGTTTTTCTCCTTTGGATCCGCATTGCGACCCTGCTTTTCGCCGTGTTCTACGGCACGAGGGATTTCCAAATCGGCAGTTTTATTGCCGAGCGTTTTTTTGCTGCCGACACGATCATTTTCCTCGCACTCGGCTTCGGCATTGGCGGCGTGCTGGCGACGATTGTCTTTTCAGTCACGGCGATCACCTTTCCGATGATCGTCGACAAGCGCTGCGCCGCGATCGAGGCGGGTGTGATGAGCGTCCGCGTGGTGGCGCATAATTGGCGCGTGCTTAGTCTCTGGGCAGCCTTGATCACGGTGTTTTCCGTTGCCGGGCTGGCCTGTTTTTTTGTCGGGTTGATCGTTGTCCTGCCGCTGGTCGGCCATGCCAGCTGGCACGCCTACCGCGAACTGACCGGAGCCGACCGAGGAGCGGAGAATGAGTGAATATGAGGATGCGGTCGCCGCGCATTACGGCGCGCAAGACCTGCTGCAACAAATCGATGCCGGATTGACGGCGGCCGGCGCAGACCTGAATCACCTCACGCTCAAGGATCTGGCGCCGGTCGATGAGTTTCATATCGGTGGGCGCGAGGCGACGGAATATGCGGTTTCCAAAATGTCGCTCAGCGCTGGCGACCAGGTGCTTGATGTCGGCTGCGGCCTCGGTGGTGCGGCGCGTTATGTTGCGGCGGAAATTGGCTGTTCTGTCGCCGGCATCGATTTAACGCCCGAATATATCGAGGTGGCGGAGGTGTTGACGGCGCGCCTTGATCTCAGCGCAGCGCTGCGCCTGGAAACGGCAAGCGCACTCGACATGCCGTTTGCGGACAATGCGTTCGACGCGGCCTATAGCTTTCATGTCGCCATGAATATTCGTGACCGCGCCGGGCTCTACCGCGAAATCGCGCGCGTGATGCGCCCGGGCGGCACGCTCCTCATCTATGATGTGATGAAGACCGGGGCGGAGGATATCGTCTTTCCCGTGCCGTGGTCGGAGACGGCGGAAACCAGCTTTCTCACCAGCCCGGAGGAGACGAAATCCTTGCTCGAAGAGGCGGGTTTCTCCGTCGATGAAGTCGAGCAACGGCGCGAATTCGCAATACAGTTTTTTCGCCGGCGGCTCGGCGGCAATACAAGCGACGGCCCGCCGCCGCCGCCGCCTCTAAGCCTCCATCTGGTGATGGGCGAGACCTGGCGTGAGAAATTCAAGAATACCCTGGAAAACACCGAGGCCGGGCGCATTGCGCCGGTGCAAATGATCGCCCGCCGCTGATTTTTCGGCCCCTTTCGCGTCGCGGTATTTTTGCGCGAAAGAGATTCGATTTCCGCGCTTTTTCGTGGCACCGTACTTGTCCGGACAAGAAAAAAACTCGGCGACGGAGACAGGGATGGAAAAAACCGATTTTATGCAGCACGCGATCGACCTCTGCCAGCGCAAAATGGACGAGGGCGCCGGCGGCTATTGCGCCTCCCTGGTGGTCAAGGACGGCGAGGTGATCGGCGAAGGCTGGAATGACGTGATCAACAACAGCGATCCGACCGGCCACTGCGAAATTCATGCACTCCGTGCGGCAGGTAAGAAATTAGGCACCTGGGACCTCTCGGGCTGCGATCTCTACACCACCTGGGAGCCCTGTCAAATGTGCGCCGGCGCGATCTGGTGGGCACGGATCGACCGGGTTTATTACGCCAATCTGCTGAGCGATGCGGAGCGCCTCGGCATGGATATCGGCGATCTGCACCGCGAGGTCAGCGCGCCAACCCATGAACGCTCGCGGCCTTACGAAAGACTGATGGGCGAAGAAGCTTTCGCCGTCGTGAAGCGCTGGTTCGATGCCACCAACCCGGAGGTGCACTGACCGGTTTAAAACCATTCAAAGTTGGCGTAGGCTTGGAACAGCCACAGATATCGCGGGTAACTGAAATATCACCAAGCGAAAAAAGAGGGTATGCGAACAAACCCCGGCTTATAAAAACGTTTAAACAGAGGAGATGGGATATGACTGCACGTAAAGCCGATAAGAAGCCTACATGGCGTCTCACGCGACGCAAATTCCTCAAGGGCTCGGCCGCCGCCGCTGCCCTCATTGCCGCCAGCAGCGCAACCAGGCGCGTTGCCTGGTCGGAAGAAAACACGCTGAGCTATCTGTGCTGGCCCGGCCATGGCGCGCCAGAGGTGGTGGAGCCGTTCGAGCAAGCCAATAATGTTAAGATCATCCCTAAGGAATATGTCGGCGGCGAAGCCATGATGGCGCTGATTAACCAGAGCGACCCCGGCACCTATGACGTGGTGCTGAGCGACCGCGAATATATTGTTATGATGCGCGATGCCGGTCTCATTGATGAGATGGATCCGAATGATTATGCATTCGATGATTTCTGGCCGGAATTTCAGAAAATGCCGGGCCACTGGCTGAACGGTAAGCTGTACTCAGTAGTGCTCGATTTCGGCTATCTCGGCGTCGTGCATAACACCGATGTGATCTCCGAGAAGGAAGCCTCATCCTATAAGGTTCTGTGGGATCCGAAGCTGACCGGCAAAGTGGGTCAGTTCGATTGGTACCTGCCGAGCATGGGCAATCTCAGCCAATATAACGGCAACAAATCGCCGTTCGATATCGACGATGCCGCCTTTGCCAAGCTACGCGATACGGTGTTTTCACTGAAGCCGCAGGTGGCCGGCTATCACGGTATTCCCGATATCTTTAACGCGCTGAAAAATGGCGATGCATTGGCCTATCAGGGTATCGGCGATTGGATCACGATCCTGCTGTCAGCCGAAGGCTATCCGGTCACGACCACCATTCCGGACGAGGGTGGCATTCAGTGGACGGAATCGCTTTCACTGTCCACGGACGGTAAGAAGCAGGACCTGGCGAAGAAGTTCATCCAGTATCTCACCGCGCCGGAAGGCCAAGTGCGGGTCGCGTTGAAGTCTTCCTATTGGGGCTCCATTCCCAATAAGAAGGGCTGGACGCTGATGAACGATATCAAGCCGAACGAGGCCACTATTCTGCGCCATCGTTTCGATCAGCGGAACGTGATGGATGAATATGCCGACGGCAAAATCACGCTTCGTCAATTGCCTGAGCAACAGTCGATCGATGATTGGTCGGAAGTGTGGAACGAGTATAAGAATCTCTAGGCTGGAATTAACGGGCCGCCCCCCCAACGGGCGGCCCGTTTTCCTTTTTTCTGCCACCATTCAGCGCTGATCGAATGCGCCTCCATGGCCGATAAAGCTTTGACACAACCGACTGCCGGAACGGCTGCGCGCAATGTGGACGGTTACGCCCTTTTTTGGGGTTTGCCGCTGGCGCTCTGGCAATTGGTGTTCTTTGTAGCACCGCTGGTATTTCTCGTCGTGATGACCTTTTGGACGGTCAAGAATTTTCGCCTTACGCCCGATTTCGACACCGTCAATTGGGTCAATATGTTTTCCAAAGGCTATGTTATCGACACCTATTTCCGTACTCTTTGGTATGGTGCGCTCGGCGCGGTGGTGTGCAGTGTACTGGCCTTTCCGGCATCCTATGCGCTCGCCTTCAAGGCCTCTCCTGTGGTGCAGCGTATTGGTCTCTTTATGCTGATTACGCCGTTTTTTACCAGCTATCTGGTGCGCATCTATTCGTGGCAGGCGGTGGTATCGGACAATGGTGTACTCAACAATCTGCTCGGAGTTTTTGGCCTCGGCCCGTTCAATATTCTCGGCACGTTGCTTGGCACCATGGTCGGCTACATAACTCTAACGTTGCCGCTCGTTATCCTGTTGCAGTTTTTCAGCCTCTCCGGTGTTGACCGGAATTATATCGAGGCGGCGCAAAATCTCGGCTGCGGCCGCCTGCGGACGGTGTTCCTGGTGATTATCCCGTTGGCCAAGACCGGCATTATTCTCGCCGGAACGTTCGCCTTTATCCTTTGTTTCGGCGATCTGGTGAGCCCGACATCGTTGGGCAGCAGCAAGCCGCCGACCTTGAGCATCCTGATCGTCGATACGGTCAAGCAGGGCAATAATTGGCCGCGCGCCGCGGTGGTCGCGCTGATGATGGTGTTGACCCTTATCGTCGTTGCTTTCACCGCAATCTTTTTTGCCTATCGCGTCAAGAAAGAGAAAACATGAGCGCCGACCGCCTTATCGCCTACGCGTTGCGCGGCTGGTTCCTGGTGGCGTTGTTCTTCATCTTTGTGCCGATCATCATCAATTTTATTTATTCCTTCAGTCCCAGCCGTTTTCCGACCTTGCCGCTTGGCGGCTTCAGCACCGGCTGGTACGAGCTGATATTGAACGAGGCGCCGGTACCGCGCGCCTTCGGCAACAGCCTGAAAGCCGGCGTGATCGTCGCCGTTATATCCACCTTTATCGGTTTTGCCGCCGCCTATACGGATTACCGCTACCGTTTCCTCGGCAAGAATTTTTACCTCGCTCTGGCGCTCCTGCCGCCGACTATTCCGGTGCTTATTCTCGGCCTTGTGATGCTGATGTTTCTCAGCCGGGTCAGCCTCGTCGGAGAACTTTATTCGGTCGTTCTCGCACATGTTGTGTATTGCATTCCCTTCGCCATGGCGCTGATTCGCCTGCGTTTGGCGCAGATGAATCCCGACCTTGAAAGCGCGGCATGGAATCTTGGCGCCAATTCGTGGCGTGCCATGCGCGAGGTGATCGTACCCTTTACCCTGCCTTCGATATTCGCCGCCCTGGCGCTCACCATGGCGGTCTCGTTCGATGAATATTTGATCGCCTTTTTTGTCGGCGGCCTGACCGAGACCTTGCCGGTGCGCGTGCTGGCGCTGTTGCAGGGCCAGGTCAGCCCGCGCATCAACGCCATCGGCAGCGTTGTTTTCACCATATCCATGAGCCTTGTAATCCTGGCCCAGATCCTTTTATTGACGCGTCGCTCCGGCGGACGCAGCATCGCCGCTGGAGGCAAATAACCATGTCGGAAGCCTTGCTCGTCTTGGATAAGGTGGTGAAACGTTTCGGCGAACACACCGCCGTCGATGGCGTGGATTTGCAGATCAGTAAAGGCGAATTTCTTGCCATTATGGGGCCGTCGGGTTGTGGCAAGACAACGACGCTCCGCATGATCGCCGGCCTCGAGCAACCGAGCGCGGGCGAGATCCGCCTCAATGGCACACGCATGAACGAGCTCAAGCCGTGGCAGCGCGATACGCCGTTGGTGTGGCAGAATTTGGCGCTCTTTCCCCATTTGAGCGTGTTAAAGAATGTCGAATTCGGCCTCAAGATGCGCAATGTCGCCGCGCGCGAGCGGCGCGAACGCTCGATGAACTGGCTCGAGCGCATGGGCCTCGCCGAATATGCCGGGCGCAATATCGCCCAGCTTTCGGGCGGTGAGCGCCAGCGCGTGGCGATCGCCCGGGCACTCGTGACCGAGCCCGAAATCCTGCTGCTCGACGAACCCTTAAGCGCGCTCGATGCGCATTTGCGCGTGCGCATGCAGTCGGAAATCACGCAACTGCAAAAGCAGCTCGGCATCACTTTTGCCTATGTCACGCACAATCAATCGGAAGCCTTCGCCATGGCGAGCCGGGTGGCAATCATGAATGGCGGGCTGATCCAGCAGATTGGCAGCCCGCGCGAGGTTTACCGTGCGCCGGCCAATCATTTCGTCGCCGAATTTGTCGGCAGCAACAATATTTTGAGCGGCACCGTGACGGCCCTTGAAGGCGGGCAGGTGACAGTGCAAACCGCGTGGGGCAGCTTCAACGCGCCGACGCCTGAGCCGGCGCCGAAAACAGGCGATGCGCTGGAGCTTGTTGTGAGCGCTGACCTGGTTGCCGTATCGGATAGCGCCGGCGCGGAGGGCAATGTGTTGAGCGGCGAACTGATTAGTGAGGAATTCATCGGCTCGATTATCACGCTTTACATCGACATCGGCGACGGCATCGTTTTTCGCGCACAAAAGCAGCAGCATGAATTGGATGCGCTCGACTATAGTTCGGGGCGCAAGCTCTTTGCTTCGTGGCGGCCCGAGCACACTTATGTCCTACCGCAAATCTGAGACGGCAAAAGAACAGAGGAAAGAAAATGACCATTCATATCAAGGGCGCCAAAATCATGGCGATGGATGCCAGCCATGGCAGTGACTGTTTCGATGGCGATATTCTCATCGAGGATCAGCGCATTGTCGCCATGGGGGCGGCGCTGCCCGAGGCGGAAGCCGATATCGTCATCGATGGGCACGATAAGCTGGTGACGCCGGGCTTCGTTAACGGCCATATCCATACGCCCGAAGCGCTGTTTCGTGGGCGCTACGAGAATTTACCGCTCGAGATGTGGATGACGCTGGCCTATTTCCTCGTCGGCGACGGGCAGCTTGCGCCGCGCGCGCTCTATCTCCGTTCCATGCTGGTCGCCATGGACGCGCTCCGGAACGGCGTAACCTTTCTCGCCGATGATATTCTCGAGCCGCCGCTACAATCGATGGAGACGCTGGGCTGCATTTTTCAGGCCTATGACGATGTCGGCATCCGCGCCAATGTTTCCGGCCATGTCATCGACCGGCCGATCGCCGATACCATTCCTTTCTTCCCCGAGATTCTGCCCGACGATTTGTTGGCGCAAATCAATGCCGGCAAGCCGCCGACGGTGGAAGAATATGTGGCTTTTGCCGAAGAGGCTTTCTCGCTCTATCACGGCCGTGCCGACGGGCGGCTCCGCTTTATGGTGGCGCCGTCGGGGCCGCAGCGCTGCACGGTTGAGCTGATGCAGGCGGCGGATGAATTGGCGCGGGCCAACAAAACCGCCTTCCATACCCATATCGTCGAATCCAAAATACAAGCCGTGGCCGGCCATGAATTTTACGGCAAGACCCTGGTGCAATATATGCACGATCTCGGGCTGCTGAACCGCGGCACCACCATTGCGCACGGTGTGTGGACAACGGACGAAGACATCGCGCTGTTGGGCGCGGCCAAATGTTCGGTGGTGCATAACTCGCTCTCCAACATGAAGCTCCATTCCGGTGTGGCGCCGATCCGCCGCATGATCGATGCCGGCGTCAATGTCGCGATCGGCACGGACGGGGTATCGACCAGCGACACACCGCGCATGTTCGATGCCATGCGGACGGCTGCGTATATGCACGGCGTGACGACGGGCGATAATGAAGCCTGGCTCAGTTCGCATGAGGTGATTCACGCGGCGACCATGGGCGGCGCTTACAGTGCCTTGTTGGAAGACGATATCGGCTCGCTCGAAGTGGGCAAGAAGGCCGACCTCGTCATCATGGACCTGCGCAACGCCAATTTCGTGCCGCTCAACGATCCGCGCAAACACATTGTCTACTGCGAAAATGGCAGCTCGGTTGAAACCGTGATCGTCGACGGCGAAATCGTCCTGCGCGACGGTCTGCTGACAAAAATAGACGAGGAGGCGATGCTCGATGAATTCCGCGAGCTGATGCCGGAAATAATGGCTAAACATGAGCCGCAGGAGGAGCAGAACAAAGCCTTCCTTCCCTACCTGCAAGAGGTTTACGAGCGCTGCGCCGCGGTCGACCTCGGTATCCATCGCTATGGTGGCAACGATATGCCGTCTTGGCCGTAGGACACGCCCCAGAACCGACCATGAAAGGAGTTTGCGATGACAGATAATATCCGAATTTGCGAACTGAACTGGATGGAATATGACCGTCGCCTGCGTGAGGAAGCGCCGGTGGTGATGCTGCCGGTCGGCTCGCTCGAGCAGCATGGCCCGCATCTGCCGATGCATTGCGATTCGCTGATCCCGACGGCGATTTGCGAAGGTGTCGCGGCACAGTCGGGCGGGTTGGTGGCGCCAACGATCAGCTATGGCTACAAATCCCAACCCAAATCCGGCGGCGGCAATCATTTCCCCGGCACCACCAGCCTCGACGGCCAGACGTTGATTTTTCTCGTGCGCGACGTGATCAAGGAATTCGCCCGCCACGGCGTGAAGAAAATAGCGCTGATGGATGGCCATTACGAAAACAATATGTTCCTGGTCGAGGGCATCGATCTGGCGCTCAGGGAATTGCGCCGCGACGGCATCACGGATCTCCGCATCGCCAAGCTGCCCTACTGGGAATATGCCTCCGAAGATACGCTCGACAAGGCGTTTCCCGATGGTTTTCCCGGCTGGCCGCTTGAGCATGCCGGCGTGATGGAGACCTCGGTGATGCTCCATCTCCACCCCGAATTCGTCAACATGGACAAGGTGCCGATGCATCCGCCAGCGGAATTCCCGCTGCACGATATGTATCCCACCGATCCGGCGACGGTGCCGTCTTCGGGCGCGCTGTCCTCGGCCGCGGTGGCGACGGCGGAGAAGGGCAAGATGTTTATGGACGAATATGTCGGCGGCGCGGCGCAAGCGCTGAACGAAGCTTTCGGCGAAGAAGAGAACATTATTATTCTGGGCGACAGCAGCTAACGGGAGAGGCATATGAGCTATCTGATCAAGGGCGCGACCATTGTTGCCATGGACGGCGCGCACGGCGCCGAGCCGTTCAGCGGCGATATTCTCATTGGTGATGATCGCATCAAGGAGATCGGCGAAAATCTCTCCGCGGCCGGCGTTGGCGAGACCATCGACGGACGCGGCAAGCTGGTCATGCCGGGCTTGACCAACGCCCATGTCCATTCCTGGGAGGCGATGTTTAAAGGGCGCTACGACAATCTGCCGCTCGAACTCTGGATGTTGCTGTGCTACCCGATCCTCGGCGCCGTGCCGCTGCCGCCGCGCCTGGTTTATCTGCGTACCATGATCGTTGGCATGGAGTGCCTGAAAACCGGCGTTACCAATGTGCTCGACGATGTGCTTGAAATGCCGACCCAGGATTTGGATCAGCTCGCAGCGACCTTCCAGGCCTATGACGATCTCGGCATGCGCGCCAACCTCTCCGGCCATATCATCAACCGACCGTTCAGCGAGACCATTCCCTTTTCCGATGAATATTTACCGGAGGATTTGAAGGCCAAGGTTTCAGCCGCGGTACCGCCGACGACCGAGGCCTTTGTCGAGCTTGCCGAAGAGGCGGTATCGCGCTTCCACAATAAAAAGGGCCGCTTGCGCTACGTCGTTGCGCCGTCCGGCCCGCAGCGCTGCACCGATGACATGTTGGTCGCCGCCTATGAACTGGCCGATAAGCACGACATGGCCTATCACATCCATATTCTTGAATCGAAAATCCAGGCCGTTACCGGACATGAGTTTTACGGCAAGACCCTGATTGGCCATATGAACGATATCGGCGCGCTCGGGCCGCGCACGACGATCGCCCATTCGATCTGGGTGACGGATGAGGATATCGCCATGATGGCGGATGCCGGCTCGACCGTGGTGCACAACGCGATCTCCAATCAAAAGCTCGGCGCCGGCATCATGCCGTACCGCAAATTGATGGATGCCGGCATCACCATCGGTCTCGGCTCGGACGGCATTTCGACCAATGACACGCCGCGTATTTTCGATGTGATGAAGGCGGCGGCGCTGTTGCATAAGGTCTCGACGCCCGATTATCCGCAAGGGCCGACGGCGAGCGAGATATTGCGCGCCGGCACGATCAACGGTGCGCGTACCGCGATGATCGATGGCGATACCGGCTCGCTCGAAGCGGGCAAGAAGGCCGATCTTCTGATTCTCAACATGAAGACGCTGAATTTCACGCCGCTTAATGATGTGCGCAATCACCTGGTCTATTGCGAAAACGGCACCTCGATTGAGAAGGTCATGGTGAATGGCGAAATCGTGGTTGAGGACAATCGCCTGAAACGGGTGGATGAGGCGGCACTGTTGGAAGAGTTGCGCGGCCATTTGCCGGAATTCCAAAAACAACACGCGCAGTTGGAAGCGCTCAACAGCGCCTTCCGCCCGGCATTCGAACAAATTCACAAGCGCTGCTGCGGGCATGATCTGGGAATCAACCGGTTCTCGCGCCCGCCGGGCGACTGGTATCAGGCATAGGGAGACGGCAAATGGATATCATCCTCAAGAACGCCAATGTGGCGCACCGCGACGAGCCGGTGCGCAACGCCGACATCGCCATCAAGGGCGAAACGATCGCCGCTGTGGAGGCCAACATTACCGCCGAGGCCGGCCAGACAATCGATTGCGGCGGGCGGCTGGTAAGCGGCTCGCTGATTGACGCGCATGTCCATCTCGATGCCGTTCTGGCGGCGGGTCTCGAGCGCGACAATCAATCCGGCACCCTGCATGAGGGCATTGAGATCTGGACCGATTTCAAACCCAAGCGCACGGTCGAGGCGATCAAGGAGCGGGCGCGCCGCGCCATCGATTGGGAGGTGGCGCAAGGCGCGGGCTTTATCCGCACCCATGCCGATGTTTGCGACGATGCCCAGCTTTCGACCCAGGCGCTGGTCGAGCTGCGCGATGAACTGCGCGACCGGGTCGATATTCAGATCGTCGCCTTTCCGCAAGTCGGCATCAAATCCTTTCCCGGCGGCGAGAAGCAGATGCGAGATTCGCTCGATATGGGTGCCGATGTCGTTGGCGGCATCCCGCATAACGAAGTCACGCGCGAGGCCGGTCATGCGAGCGTTATGTTTATCTTTGACGAAGCCGAGAAGCGCGGCCTCAAGATCGATGTGCATTGCGACGAGGTCGATGACAGCCATGCACGTTTTCTCGAGGTCATGGTCGAGCAGACGTTCCAGCGCGGCATGGGCGCAAGCGTGACAGCGAGCCATTGCGTCGCCATGCATTCCTACAACAACGCCTATGCCTACCGCCTGATGGGCTGGGTCGCGCGTTCCGAATTGAACGTCACCGCCAACCCGTTCGACAACATCATTCTGCAGGCGCGCGAGGACAGCTATCCCAAGCGGCGTGGCATGACGCGGGTGAAGGAGCTGTTGCAAGCCGGGGTGAATGTCGGCATCGGCCATGATTCGATCATGGACCCGTGGTATCCGCTCGGGCGCGGCGACATGGTGGATGCGGCGTCGCTGGCGCTGCATGTTTGCCAGATGTCGGGCGTCGAGGAAATCGATACCTGTTTCGACATGATCACGTGGCGCAACGCGCAGAATTTGGGGCTGGAAAATTATGGCGTGGCGTCCGGTGCCCAGGCCGATTTGGTGATTTTCGATGCCGCCAGCAAGGCCGATGTGCTGCGCATCAACCCGGCCTGCACCCATGTTTTCAAGCGCGGCCAACTGGTTTCCGAAACCAAACCGGCGGAAAGCACGGTGATGGGCGGCAGGGTGGATTTCACGCGCGGCAATTGAGGCAGAATCCGTGGATTTGATCGTTAAAAACGCCAATCTGTGGCGTGGCGATGGCGCGTGCGACCTTTACATCGCCGACGGGCGTTTTACCGCAGCGCCGGAGGATGGCAACACCAGCGGCGCCGAAATTATCGATGCGGCGGGCTGTCTTTGTGTCGCCGGGTTTGTCGAGCCGCATATTCATCTCGACAAGGCGCTGATTAATGAGGATGTGCGGCCCAATGTTTCCGGCACTCTTGATGAAGCGATTGAAATCATCTGGGAGCGCAAGCGCGCCTACGATGTCGACGAAATCGCCGCGCGCGCCGGGCGGGTGATCCGCTCTGCCCTGGCCAATGGCGTGACGCACATCCGCAGCCATGTCGATGTCGATAATATCGGCGGCTTGCGCCCGCTCGAAGGCGTTGCCGAGGCGCGCCGACGCCATAGCGATGTGATGGATATTCAGATCGTCGCCTTCCCGCAGGAAGGTATTTTAAAGAACGCCGGCACCGAAAAACTGATGTGGCAGGCGATGGAGGCCGGCGCCGATGTGGTCGGTGGCATGCCGTTTAATGAGAAGCACCCGCAAGACAGCGCGCGCCATATCAGCATCGCTTTTGAGATCGCCAAGGCGTTCGATGCCGATATCGATATGCATGTCGACGAGACCGACGATGTCGGTGCACGGACATTGGAGATGCTGGCCGAGCAAACCATCGAACATGGCTGGCAGGGCCGCGTCACGGCGGGGCATACATGTGCGCTCGCCGGTTATGACGAAGATTACGCCAATGCCGTCATTGCGCTGGTGCGTGAGGCGGAGATGCACATGATCACCAATCCGGCGACCAACCTGATGCTGCAGGGGCGGCTCGATGCGCAGCCCAAGCGGCGCGGTATTACGCGGGTGAAGGAATTGCTCGCCGAAGGCATTAACGTCTCGTTCGGTCAGGATTGCGTCAAGGATACCTTCTATCCCTTTGGCCGCGTCGACCCGTTGGAAGTGGGCTTGATTGCCGCCCACGCCGCGCATATGAGCCTGCCGCAGGAGATCGAGCAGGTGTTTGACATGCAAACCAACCGGGCGGCAAAGGTGATGCGTCTTGCCGATTACGGCTTCGCGCCGGGTTGTGCGGCGGATCTGGTCATTCTCGATGCTGGCAGCGCCACCGAGGCGTTGTGCAAACAGGCGGCGCGCAATACCGTCATCAAGAACGGGCAAGTCATCGTCGAAAGCGAAACACGGCAGGACTGGCGCTGGGCGCCGGCGGAATTAGCGTAGGGAGAAGAACAAGAATGGCAATCGATGTCGCCAAAATCGAAATCAAGAGTGTGTCCGATGCGAGCGGGCTGGAAGAATTAATCACCTCGGGCCGTATGGCAGCCGACGATATTGTCGCCGCCATCGGCAAGACGGAAGGCAATGGCGGCGTTAATGATTTCACCCGCATTCTGTCCGATCAGGCCTATCGTGCGGTGCTGCTCAAGCACGGCACACGCAGCGAGGCCGAGATCAAGGAAATCCCAATGGTCTGGTCGGGTGGCTGCGACGGCGTCATTACCCCGCATGCCACCGTGTTTGCGCGGAATGGCGAAGCTGGCACGGGCGGGCAATCGCGCCTCGCCATGGGCACGGCGATGAGCGACATCATCCTGCCCGAGGATATCGGCCGCCCGGCGATGGTCGAGACGGTCGCCGCCGGTGTGCGCGCGGCAATGCAGAACGCCGGCATCAGCGATGTTAAAGACGTGCATTATGTCCAGACCAAAACCCCGCTTCTCACCATTGACGGTATCCAGGAAGCGCATGGCCGGGGCCAAAGCGTCGCCTGCGAGGTGCATGATTCGATGGGCGTTTCGAACGGCACCACCGGGCTTGGCATCGCGCTCGCCCTGGGTGAGGCCGAGATGCCGGCGGCGGAAGATATTTGCCGCAATCTCGATCTTTATTCTTCCGTCGCTTCTTGCTCTTCGGGCGTCGAACTCGATCGGGCACAGATCGTCTTGTTCGGCAACCGCGACGGAGCCGGTGGGCGCTACCGTATCGGCCACAGCGTGATGCGCGACGCCCTCGATATGGACGGCATTTATGAATCGATCCGCTCGGCCGGGTTGGATTTGCCGGAGCGGGCGCGGCCTGGGGATCTCGGCGGCAAGCTGGTCAATTGCTTTATCAAATGCGAGGCAGACCCCGGCGCCAAACTGCGCAACCGGCGGCAAATTATGCTCGATGATTCCGATGTTCATCATCATCGCCATTCAAAAGGTGCGGTTGGCGGCGTGGCGGCGGCGGCGATTGGCGATCCGGCGGTGTTCGTTTCGGTCGACGCCATGCACCAAGGCCCGCCCGGCGGTGGCCCCTCGATTGCCATTGTCGATATGGGCGATTAATGCCGGCTGATTTAACGCGCCGCAGCGCGTTTAAAATAGCGGCGGCGCTGCGTGCGCGCGACGTCAGCGCCGTTGAGGTTCTGGAAGCCCATCTCGGCGTAATCGATCACCTCAATCCGCGTCTCAACGCCATCGTGACGCTCGCCGCCGATGCCGCGCGCGAGACTGCCCGGGCAGCGGACGCGCTCATTGCCGCAGGCAGTGAGAATCTGCCGCCGCTGTTGGGCCTGCCGGTGGTGATTAAGGACATCGTCGAGACGGCGGGCATACGCACCACTTGGGCCTCACCGGTTTACGCCGATCATGTGCCCGAGGAGGACGCCGAGGTTGTGGCCCGCCTGCGCAGCGCCGGCGCGATTATTCTCGGCAAGAGCAATACGCCGGAATTCGCCGCCGGCGCCAATACCGACAATGAACTCTTCGGCCCGACGGGAAATCCGTGGGATCCGGTGCTGAGCCCGTCCGGCTCGTCCGGTGGCTCGGCGGCGGCGGTGGCGAGCGGCATGGTGCCGATTGCGCAAGGCACCGATTTCGGCTGCTCGCTACGCATGCCGGCGGCTTTTTGCGGCATTGTCGGCCTCCGCACCACGCCCGGCCTGATCTCCAACTATCCGCTGCCGTTGCCGTGGGATCCCGGCCAGGTGTTGGGGCCGATGGCGCGCAGCGCTGAAGATGCTGCGATGATGCTCGACGCCATGGCCGGCTACAGCGAGAAAATGCCGAATTCCGTTCTGGCGCCGTGGTCGAGCGCGCTTGAGATCGTGCGCGGGCGGGAGGATGCCAAGGGCCTCCGCCTCGCCTATGCGCCCGACATTGCCGCCATCGGCGTCGATGCGGAGCTTGAGGGTATTTGCCGCAAGGCGGCGCTCGGCCTGGCCGGGGATGGCGCGATTGTCGAAGAGATTGATTTTGACCTCTCGGATGCGCGCGATGCCTATCTCACGCTGCGCGGCGAATGGATGGTCGGCATGCAATATGAGCGCCTCGACAATCTCGACGCTTTCGGGCCGAATTTAGCCGGCAATGTGCGCTCCGGGCTCGGCACTACAATGCAGGAATTGGCCGCCGCCGAGGATATGCGCACCCGCGTTTGGCATCGCTACAGAAAATTATTCGAGACATACGATGCGCTCTTGATGCCGATGTCGCCGGTGCAGCAATTCCCGGTCAAACAAAATTTCCCCGACAGCATCGGCGGCCGCAAGCTGGAGAATTATGTCGATTGGATCGCCGGTGCCTTCCTGGTGACCATGGCCGGTATCCCGGCGGGCTCGATCCCGGCCGGCCTCACACAGGCCGGCCTGCCGGTTGGCCTGCAAATCGCGGCGCCGCGTTTTGCCGAGCCGCTAATATTATCGCTCGGAAAATTGCTGCAGCGCGCTAATCCTATTGGCTGGCCGGCTTGGGCCGACAGTCACTGACTGTTGAGGTGACGGAATGGGGATGTTCGATTGTATCGGATTTATCGGCGTCGGTGTGATGGGCGAGCCCATGTGCCGAAATCTGGCTTTGAAAGGCGGCGACAAGGTATTGGCCTATGACATTGATTCCGCGCCGCTCGAACGCCTCGCCGCCGACGGCGTGGTAGCGGCGGATTCGCTTGCTGAATTGTGCGCCAAGACACACACCATCCTGATGTCGCTGCCTGACGGTGAGCTGGTGCGTCTTGCCTGTTATGGCGAACATGGCCTACTGGAAAAATTGACCTCGGGCCAAAGCGTCATCGATTGCGGCACCTCGCCGCCGCAATTGGCGCGTGAACTGCATCAGGCATTTGCCGCAAAAAATATCGCGTTTGCCGATGCGCCGGTGGCGCGCACCCGCCAGGCAGCAATCGACGGCACGCTCAGCATTATGGTTGGCGGCGACAAAAGTGTGTTTGACCGCATTCAGCCGATACTCGCCTGCATGGCGAGCGATATTACCCATTGCGGCGAGCCCGGCGCCGGCCAGACGGTAAAAATTCTCAACAATATGATGTTGTTCCAAAATTGCGCCGCCATTGCCGAGGCGCTCGCCATTGCGCGCCGCGCAGGACTTGATGAGGAGTTGTTTCTGCAAACGGTTGGTAAAAGTTCCGGTGATAGTTTCGCGCTGCGCAATCACGCCACCAAGGCTATGCTGCCGCGTGATTATCCCGAGGGCGCGTTTTCGGTGCGCTATGCGCTCAAGGATCTGGTCTACGCGCTCGACCTCGCGGCGGCGGAGAAGGTTGAGATAAAAGGCGCCGAGCTGGTGCGCGAACGCTTCGAGAAAGCCATCGAGGAGGGCCTTGGCGAGCGCTACCACCCGGTCGTCCGCGAGGTGATCGATTCCTAGGCGCTGGGCAGAACGCGCAGCACTTCGTCGCGCTCGAAGCGTTGCAGCGGCGGGCCGTCCTTGAAGCGGACGCCGGCGCCCGGCGCGGCATGGGCGATGATTGCCGCCAAATAGCCGTCTTTGCCGAGTGCCTGGCAGGCGGCCTCGGCGCGCTGGGCCGGAAAGGCGGCGAGTAACGCACCCGAGGCGAGGGCACCCCACGGATCGGCGCCCAATGTGGCGCAGAGCGCCGTGCCGGGCTCGAACCACAGCACTGCGTCGCGCTCGATTTGCAACTCTAAGCCGGCGGCTTCGGCCATTTCATAGAGTCCGGCGGAGAGGCCGCCTTCGGTCGGATCGTGCAGAGCACGTGCGCCCAATGCCTGGGCCCCGAGCGCCGCTTCAACGACTGAAATGCCGGGCTCGTCGAGAGCGGTCCGGGCGGCGTGCCAGAGACCGGGCGCGACGGAGCCCTCCGCCGCGCCGGCCTCGTTGGCCAGCACCGCCGCACCCTCCACCGGCGCCGCGCCGATTTGCACGATCACATCGCCGGGGTCGATATCGGCGGTGCAGAGGAAAGCGCCATCGGGAGAAAAACCCAGCATGTGACCGCTCACCACGGTCTGGCGCACGCTTGCGGTGATTTCGCTATGGCCGCCGACGAGCAAAATATTGTGCTTTTTCAGAGCCCGCCGCATGCCAGCGTAAAGCGCGCGTATCTCATCCTCGGCGATACCCTCGGGCAACAGAATGGTGGCGAGAAACCAGCGCGGGCGCACGCCGGTGACGGCTATATCGTTGGCGTTGACCAAAACTGCATGGGCGCCGACATCGGCGCCGGTCATGGTGACAGGATCGCCAGCGACGACCAGCGCACCATCGGCCAGCGCGATCACCCCGGCATCTTCGCCGAGGCGCGGCGGCAGCAGCAGCTCGGGCGGACTCGGCGTATCCATGCCGAGTATTTCGCTGAGCAAAGCGGTAGGCAGTTTACCGCTCGGTAGTGGCGCGCCGCTCATGGCTGTGTCCGGATATCGCGCCGGCAAATATACATCTGAGAATTTTCCACCGATTCCACGGATTCCACCTGCCACCCCGCCGCGTTCAATATGCCGGTAAGTGTGTCTTCATCGAAGTCATTGAACCAGCCTTCTCTCCGTCGTGCCTCTGTATCGCCATCGGCGCTGGCAAGCGGGTAGCTCAGGATCAGGTTTGGCGCGGCGGCGGCTGCGCGCTTGAGCAGGGCCGGGGCGTCGTGGATATATTGCAACAGCTCAAGAGCGGCGACGAAATCCACCGCGCGCTCTGGAAATTGTCCCTGATTGAGATCGAGAACCTCGCCGGCTTGGGAAAAGCGGACAAGGTCGACCGGCAAATATTTGCAACTGGTCGCCAGCGCCGCCCTGAGGCGCATGGCGCCGGCGCCGAGATCCATCACGGTCGAGCCCGCCGGAATATGTTTGGCGGCGTGTTCTGCGCGGCTGTCGGCGCCCGGTGTGAGCTCCGCCGGATCGGCCCAGCGCACGCCTTCGCTGCCGCCCACTTTGGCCAGGGCCTCTGTGTGGCGGGCGCGGTCCTCGGCGCTGCCGCCGGCGCGGCTCGAGGTGCCGGGCCGGACAATCGGGCCGGGCGGGCGGTTGTAGGCGCGGTAGGGTCGGAATTGGCCGCTCAGGCAAATCACATTGCAAACCGTTTGCGCCGGCACGAACGGCATCAGCGCACCGCCCAGCTCGTGGCTCGGTAATTGATGCAGCGTGAAGCCATAGCCCTCCAGTTCGGCGATCAGGTTTTGTGCCGCGCTTTTACCCGGTTCTTCGAAAAAGGCACGGCCATGTTCCCACACCAGCGCCGCGACGTGGCCGCTTTGCAGCAGCTTGCCGGCGCCGGCAATGGTCTCGGGCTCAAACCCCTCGACATCGATTTTGATCAGCACGCGGCGCCCGTGCAGCGCGTCGCGCTCGGCCAACAGACCATCAAGGGTGACAATCGGCACGGAGAGCCCGCGCGCCACCTGCTGCATTCCTTCGAGGCCTTTGCCAAAGAGGCTGTTGCCCATGGTGGTGTTGCCGATCAAGGGTGCGGTGCCGGGTGTATCGCCGGCCGCCGCCGCCACGGTTTCAATATCGTTGGTGAGCCCGTTATGCGCCACGCCGCGCAGCAATTGGGTGACATTGGCCGGGTCGGCCTCAATTGCCAGGACGGAAATTTCGCCGGCATGACGAGTGGCGGCGCTGAGGCTGAGCATGCCCCAATGGGCGCCGACACCGATGAACACATCGCCCGGTTCGAGATGGGCGTCGAAGAAGGCACGGGTGGGGTATTCGAAGCCGCCATGGCGCGCCTCGCGCTCGATCAAATGTTTTATCGCCAAATCGTCGAGAAAGTTTTTGGGAACCGGCAGGGTAAAGCGCGCATCGCCGTTGGCGTCGCGAAATACCGAGGGCAGGAGGAGGGCGCCATCGGGTGCGGATTTCAAGCGCAGGGGAGCAGCCCGGCTATTATCGCCGGGCGGGAGTGAAGCGGGGGTGTTGCTGTCGGCGGGCGTCGTTGCGATTCCTCTGGCGCGCCGCGCTGGTTACGAGCCGCGCTTGGTGAATTTTACGTAAAAACCCGCGCCCATGCGGAGCATTCCGGCGATGATCATCATCGTGACAAAATAGATAAAGAGGACACCGAAGGCGCTCATCGTATCTTCGACCGGCAGAAGCCCGGCCATGAAGATCGAGGAAATGACGCAGATGGCGAACGCCGCGATCATTGTCCAGCCATCGCGGGAGTAGGCGAATTTCTTAACTCTGCCGCCAAAAGTGGGTGGGGTGTCTAAATCCGTATGCGCCATTTTATCCTGCTTGTCTGTCACTATCGCGAAACCGCCCAATTATTACGCCACAAGAGCCTAAATATCAAAGGCGATTGTTTGCCTTCGGCCAGGCGCTAGAATGGCGGCCCTTGGGAGAGCGATAAGAATGACCGCCAAAACCGTTAAATCCGTCTGCCCGAAAGACTGCCCGGACACCTGTGGCATGCTCAGCCAGGTCGAAAATGGCCGTGTGGTGGCGGTGCGCGGCGATCCGGACCACCCCATTACGCAAGGTTTTCTGTGCGGGCGCTTTCAGCATTATGAAGAGCTGATTCACCATCCCGAGAGGCTGCAACAGCCGCTCTACCGGGAGGATAAAAGCGCGGATTTCAGGCAAATTTCATGGCCGGAAGCGCTGCAAATCATTGCCCGGCGCTTTCACGCGATCATCGCCGAGCGTGGCGGCGCGGCGATCCTGCCCTATCACTATCTTGCCAATATGGGCTTCGTTTCCTCGCGCTCGGGAGATCGTCTTTGGAACAAGCTTAATAGCAGCCGGGTTGGGCTGGAAATATGCGCCATGGCCGGGGCGGAGGCGGTGATTCGCACCTTTGGCGCCATTCGCGGCACCGAGCCGCAACATATGAGCAAAACCCGCTGTTATGTCGCCTGGGGCAAGAATCCGAAGGCGACCAATATCCACAGCCATGTGCTGAGCAAGGATATCCACCCGACCATCGTCGTCGATCCGTACCGCTCCGAATCGGCCAAGGTGGCGGATCTTTACATTCAACCGCGCCCGGCCAGCGATCCGGTGCTGGCGATGGCGTTGATGCGGCTTTTGATCGAGCGTGGCTGGGCGGATGAGGAATTCCTCAGCAACCACACCAGCGGCTATGACGCGGTGCGGGCAAAGGTGATGGAAACGGGCTTGGCGGCGGCAGCCGATATATGCGGCGTTCCGGCGGCGGATATCGAACAATTCGCCGAGCTCTACGCGCTCAACACGCCCGCGCTGATTCATATCGGCGTCGGCCTGCAGCGCAACAGCAATGGCGGCGAGATGGTGGCGGCGCTGGCGACATTGGCGGCGATGGCCGGCCAGGTCGGCGTACCGGGCGGCGGCGCGCTCTACGCCAATTTCGATTGGCCGATGGGTGATATCAGCGAGCCGGAATTACGCAGCGACGGCCCCAATTTCCATAACATGATCAAACTCGGCGAGACCCTGACCGCCGATGACGCCATTCAGGCGCTTTATGTTTTCAATTCCAACCCGGCGGCGACGGCGCCCAACCAAAACAAGGTGCTTGCCGGCCTGGCGCGTGATGATCTCTTTGTCGTTGTGCATGAGCTTTTCATGAGCGACACGGCGAAGAGTGCCAATTTGGTGCTGCCGGCCTGCGCCCAGGCCGAGCAATGGGATCTGCACCGTTCCTATTGGCATGATTATGCGCAGATCAACAATCCGGCGATTGAACCGCAAGGCGAGGCGCGTTCCAACCATTGGGTGTTCGGCCAGATTGCCCAGGCGATGGGTTTCGACGAGCCGTGTTTCCGTGAAAGCGAGGAAGACACTTTGCGCGGCCTGTTGGCCGGAACGGGTCTCGATTTTGATGCCCTGGCCGCCGGGCCGGTGTCTTGCATGCCGGTGGATGAAACCAGCTTTGCCGACCGTAAGTTCCCCACGCCAAGCGGCAAACTGGAATTGATGACGCCGAATTACACCCCGGCCGCACCTGACGATGAAAACCGCTACCGTTTGATCACGCCGAAGAGCCGGCATCTACAGTCGAGCCAGCTTTTCAATGTGGCGCGCAAGCATGCCGGGGTGCGCGAGGCGTCGCTCTATCTCCATCCCGAGGACGGCGCGCGCGAAAATATTGAAGATGGCGCCGGGGTGCGCGTCTGGAACGGGCGCGGTGAGGTCGAGTTGGTAGCGCGCTTGAGCGAAGACGTGCAGCCCGGTCTCATCGTTAGCCACATGGTGCGCTGGGGCGCCAACGCCAATGCCACCACGCCGGACACGCCAGCGGATATGGGCGGCAATTCGACCTTCCACACCAATTTCGTCAGCCTCGCGTGCGTCGCCTAGGAGTTTTATGCGCATTCTCGTTTTGCAACACTCGCCGCTCGACCATCCCGGCGTGATGCGCGATTACCTCGATCAAGACGGAATCGCCTGGGATGCGATCGATACATTCGACGGCCAGCCGATTCCGCCGCTTGATGATTATGCGGCGTTGATCGTCATGGGCGGGCCGCAACAGATCGATCAGGAAGCAGAGCATCCGTGGCTGGTGGCTGAAAAAAATTTCATCCGCCGCACCATCGATGAAAACGTCAAGCCGGTGCTCGGCATCTGTCTCGGCTCCCAGCTCATTGCCGAGGTGATGGGCGGGCGCGTCGGGCCGATGGCGCAGCCGGAGATCGGCGTGCTCGATGTGGAGGCGCTGCCGGGTGCTGCGGAAGAAGCGCTTTTTGCCGGATTTCCGGCACGCGCCAAAGCCGTGCAATGGCATTTATACGCGATCCAGGAATTACCGCCCGGCGCGCGCCGTCTGATGTATTCGCCGGCATGCGAGAATCAGGCGTTTCGCATCGGCCGCGCGGCCTATGGCTTGCAGTTTCATATGGAACTATCTGTCGATACGGTCCAGGCCGTCGAGGCCTATCCGGAATATGTTGCGGCGCTTGAGGCGCAGCGGGGTGTCGGTGCGCTCACGCATCTGGTTAATGAGACGGCGTATCATGCCGATGAGATGGGCAGTTCCATCCGCCTGATTTACGATAATTTCGTCAAGCTGGCGCACGGCTGACGATTTAACAAAAGGAAAAGACACATGGCGCCTTCAGCCGTGACCGCAACAGAGGCCTCTATTGAGAATATTCACCGCCACAACGAGACCCTGAACGCGGTCGTCACTTGGGACGAAGAGGCGGCCCTGGCGCGTGCCCGGGAAGCGGATAAGGCCGCTGGCGAAGGGCGCTGGCTCGGCATTCTGCACGGCATGACCATGACCCTGAAGGACAATATCGCCACCGCCGGCATGCGCACCACCAGCGGCGCCATGTTCTTCGCCGATCATGTGCCGAATGAGGATGCCGATGTGGTGCGCCGCCTGCGCGGCGCTGGCGCGGTGCTGATCGGCAAGGCCAATATGCAGGAGCTGGCATTTGGCGTGGTGACGACCAATCCGGTGTTTGGGCAATGCCGCAATCCGTGGAACCCGGATCATATTCCGGGCGGCACCAGTGGCGGTTCGGGCGCCAGCGTGGCGGCAGGCATGTGCCAGGGTTCGCTCGGCACCGATACCGGCGGCTCGGTACGCATTCCGGCGTCGATGACCGGTGTTGCGGGTCTCCGTCCGACGCATGGCCGCATTTCGATCCGCGGCGTCACCCCGGCCAGCATGTCGAACGACACCATCGGGCCGATGGCGCGCGAGGTCTCGAATGTGGCGCGCATGTTCGCCGCCCTCGCCGGTTACGATCCGGCCGATCCGGTGAGCGCCGATCAGCCATTGGAGAATTTCCTCCCCACCCTCGGGGACGGCATAAGAGGCAAACGCATCGGTATTGTGCGCAAGTTCCATTATCAGAATCTCCATCCCGAGGTCGAACAGGCTGTGCTGGATAGCGTTAAGGTGTTTGAGCGCCTCGGCGGCGAAATCCGCGAAATTGATTTGCCCGGCGCGGAACTGGCCCAGGATTGGAATATCGCCCAGATCTATGGTGACATTTGCGCCTATTTCGGCGAGCGCCTGAAGAACGAGCCGGAAACCATCAGCCCGCGCGTGCTTGCCCGCATGAAGCTCGGCCTGGATTTCAGCGCGGTGGATTATGCCGAGGCGATGCGCGGCAAGGAGGTCTGGCAACGTACCTTGAAACGCACCTTCGCCGGCGAGGTCGATATGATTCTTGCGCCGACCTGCCCGATGCCGCCGCCGGCGATCACGGGTGAGGAAAATCTACACGAGGCAACGCGCGATGCGGCGCGCTTTACCTATGGCAGCGCGCTCTCGTCTCATCCCGGGCTCTCGGTGCCGTGCGGCTTCACCTCGGACGGCCTGCCGATCGGCCTGATGCTGGAAGCGGCGTGGTGGAACGAGCCGCTGCTGTTTCGCGCCGGTGTGGCCTATCAAAGCGAAACCGACTGGCATTTGCGCCGCCCACCGCTTCTTAAATAAGCGAATTCGTTAATTGCCTGCAAATGCCAGAGAAATTTTAGGGCCGAATTCATGCGCATGAACAATTATCCTGCCAGTTTGAAATCAGAACAACAATTTCGGCGGGTCGCCTTGTTATGACGCGCACTGGGTTGTTCGTTGGCGTTGGCTGGTATTGGCAGCCTCAATTCTGGCTGCTGCGGCCGCAGCTTCGGGTGCGCGATATCTCCAAAGTACGGAAGACTTCCGTGTGTATTCCGGCAGGAACAATCCGGAACTGATTGCCTACGAATCTCTGGAGGATATTTACACCAAAACCGACAATATTCTTTTTGTGGTTCAGCCGGATGACAAAAACGTCTTCGGCCGGCGAAAGTTGGCGATCATCAAGCAGCTAACTCAGGAAGCGTGGCGAATTCCTCACGCCATTCGCGTCGATTCGGTTACCAACTTCCAATTCACCGAAGCCGGAGGTGATGAATACTATGATATCAATCAATATTTCCTGCGGATCAAGCTCAACAAAAATCTCGCGCGGAACGGTGCGCTTCGATAGGCCCATTTCCCGTCCTGTAGCCGACGGCAAGCCAATACTTACTATCGATTCACTGATATGTGCCATATGGATATCTTCCGAGCTTCGGATGAGGACGATCCCAAATGCCACAGCCACGACACCGAATGCTAGAAACTGAGTGAGAAAAAACATCCGTTGCGTCAGCTTCAAGCGCATCATTATTTTTTTGGAGTTTGTCTTGTTCATAGGTTCAACTCCCTCTTTCCAACGCCATGCTCCACGAGGCCGCGAAACAAAATGATCACTTCCCCCATCGGGGCGGCATCGTCAAAATTCCACCTTGTAATGAAATTTCTTATGCAAGTAGGAAAGAACATTCATGATGTCGTCCATTTCGAGCGAATCGTCGCCACCTTTTGCGGGCATCTCCAGCATCGCGCCGGGGCTCTGAAACCCGTCCTCGATATGCTTCATTAAAATGTCGTCGGCTTGCACAAGTACGCCGTCCTGTTGAGTAAAGTCCGGCGCGCCCGGTACTTCGCCCGTGCCGTCCTCGCCGTGGCAGGCGACGCAGGTTTCGTTATAAATTTCATCTCCCGCGACAGGATCCCAATCCTTGGACAGGTGCGATTCTGAATTATCGTCCAATTGTGCGAACAGAAACGGGCGCGCCTCAGATTTTCCCATGGGTGCTTCAGCCTTGGTGTTGGTGTGCAGCCTTTCGCCAGTCTGGCTGCTTGAGCCGAAAGTTGAAAATGCTGCCAATGCGGCGCCAGCGACGAAAACCGCCAAAGAAATTCGAAATATATTGATCATTGTCCTTACAACTCATTATTTTGATTGAAAGTGGGCGAAAGGGGGAGTCTCCCCCTTTCGCCGGTTTCATAGTTCCGGACCATAATTATTATGATCCGGTCTTCGCCGCCTAATTGGCCTTTTCAAGGAACGCCTTGATATTTCGCGCGACATCGCCAGGCAAATTGGCGCGTACCCGCATGTGATCAACGATGACATTCCACTCATAGTCATTAAATTCACTAGGGCTGCGCATGTTGTGACAACGGGCGCAATTGTCGGCCCAGGATTTTGCGCCAGCCGCCACTTGAGCGGGGCTAGTTTCCTCCTTTTCCCCCGCACTCGCGGGTCCGATAAAGCCGATAACCAACGCAATGGCGAAGGCCACAATCAGTCGATTTAACATCCTCGATCTGTTCATTTTAACCTCCTAGAATCCGTAGGCTAACTGGGTACGATATTCGGTTGAGTTTTGCGCTCCGGCATTGCGGAAATCACGCATTGAAATCGCGTTCTTCCACACGAGTGAGGGAGCAAAGAGGTAGTTCAGGCCAACGGTGAGCTTGTCCTCCGGTTTTCCTTCGGCGACAAACTCTTCGAAACCCTTGACGCTGAACTGGCTATATCGGATCACCGGTTCGAGGTTTTTAAGTATCGGCAGATCGGTGATGCCGGAAAGCTGGTAAGCGGCTTGAGCGTACCAAGCTTCCCAATCCGTTTTGTCGACCGCTGCCGTCGCTGTCGCTGCCTCGGATTGGCTAAAGAAAGTGTCGAGTTCGGACGAGAAATATTCAAAGCGCAGATCCGCGTAGCCTCGAGTATATGCGGCATCGACGCCCCAGAAGGTGTAATCGCCGGCCGTCAAGTCACCGGCCACGCCAGCGACTTTCTTGCCCTTGATCTTGCTGGTCATGTAGGAACCGCCCAGTTCGACATAGGGTACGGGGAGGACTCCGATTCGACCGCCAAAGGATTTCGGTCCATTGTCGTCGCTACCGAACCCTTCGAGCTCTACTTTTTCGAGAACGCCGCCGGTCAATTCGAGTTGCGGCCCATTCCCGCTATATAGGGAATAGTTGATCATCATCGGATCGAAATAGGCGCCGCCACGCACCATGACGCCAAGATCGCTCAGCGGCAGGGCACCATTGCTCCCGGCAAATCCCGAAGGACGATCCGGTGCCTTGTTGATCCAGCTTGGGTGCAGGCGTTCTTGAAATTGACCTGCCTGACGTCAGCGCTTATGGGACAA
>JABIXB010000209.1 GCA_018666805.1 Rhodospirillaceae bacterium
CAAAGGCGCGGCGGAAGTGATCGAGCGGCCCAATATCGGCGGCAAATGGGTGGAGATCGCGCGCCGCATGGCGGTGCGTTATTTGGGCGAAGACGGCCCCAAATATCTCGAGCCTTCGATGGGCGATCCGCGCTGGTTGATTTTCATCAAGCCCGAGACGATCAAAACCTGGCACGGCAATTTCTCGCGTTTGCAGTAGTTTTTAACCGCGCTCGCGCGTCTCGGTGAATTTAATATCCGGCCATTTTTCTGAGATGTAGTTCAGCTCCCAGGCGTTGCGCGCGAGATAAACCGGCGCGCTGTCGCGGTCGTCGGCAAGATTTGCCTGCTGGTTCTTTTCGAATTCCTTGAGCTTCGCCGCATCCTCGCTGGCCAGCCAGCGCGCGGTCTCGTAAGGCGCGTCTTCGAAATTCACCGCCACCTGATATTCGTTCTGGATGCGCGCCACCAGCACATCGAGCTGCAACTGACCGACCACGCCGACGATCCACTGCGCGCCGACGCGCGGGCGGAACACTTGCGTGACGCCTTCTTCTGCGAGGTCTTCGAGCGCGCCGCGTAACTGCTTCATCTTCATCGGATCGCCGAGCCGCACTCGGCGCAGAATTTCCGGCGCGAAATTGGGGATGCCGGTAATGCGTAGATTTTCGCCTTCGCTCAGCGTATCGCCGACTCTGAGCGTGCCATGGTTGGGAATGCCGATGATATCGCCGGGCATTGCGTCCTCGGCCAGTTCGCGCTCCTGGGCGAAGAAAAAGGTCGGATTGTTGATCGCCATGGTCTTGCCGGTGCGCCCCTGCCGGAGCTTCATGCCGCGCTTGAAGCGGCCCGAGCAGAGACGGAAAAAGGCGATCCGGTCGCGGTGCTTCTTATCCATATTGGCCTGCACCTTGAAGACAAAGCCGGTGACATTCTTTTCATCCGGCTCAATGGTGCGCGGCTCGGCCGGCTGTGGGCGTGGCGGCGGGGCATATTCGGTGAGCGCCTGCAGGAGCTCGGCGACGCCGTAATCCTTCAGTGCCGAGCCGAAATAAACCGGCGTCATATGGCCTTCACGGTAGCTCGTCAGGTCGAATTCCGGATAGGCGGCCTGGGCCAACTCGGCGTCTTCGCGAAAACCTGGCAAGGCTTCGTTCGACACAAGGGCATCAAGCTCGGCATCGTCCGGCCCGCTGGTCGCGAGCACCGTATCGAAGCGCCCGCCGAGGCCGCTTCCGGAGGTGAGAAAATCCCCTTGGCGCAAATCATAGCAGCCATGAAAGAGACCGCCCATGCCGACCGGCCACACCACCGGGCAGACATCAAGGGCGAGCACGCTCTCGATTTCGTCGAGCAGTTCGAACGGGCTGAGGCCTTCGCGGTCGACCTTGTTGATGAAGGTAATGATCGGAATATCGCGCAGGCGGCAGACCTCGAACAGTTTGCGCGTCTGGCTCTCGATGCCTTTCGCCGCGTCGATCACCATCACCGCCGAATCGACGGCTGTGAGCGTGCGGTAGGTATCTTCGCTGAAATCCTCATGGCCGGGCGTATCGAGCAAATTGAAGGTGATGCCGGCATGCTCAAACGTCATCACCGAGCTCGAAATCGAAATGCCGCGCTCGCGCTCGATCGCCATCCAGTCCGAGCGCGTGCGCCGGCGCTCGCCGCGCCCCTTGACGTCGCCAGCCAGATGAATCGCCCCGCTGGCATGCAGCAGGCGCTCCGTCAGCGTCGTCTTGCCGGCGTCCGGATGGGAGATGATGGCGAAAGTCTTACGCTCTGACACAAACTATTCCTTGCCGCGCCACGCGGCAGCGGCGGTTTAATAGGGTCTAATTCAAAAGGCGATGCCGCTCACATAAGCGCATCGCGCCAATGGTGCAACCACCAAAGGCGCAGGAAAGCGTTGAGATTTGCTTATTTGCCCTCTCCATTTCCCTTATCATGGTGGAGGTAATCAATCCGAGGGCGGTGCATAGATGGAACATGGCAAAGCGATAGAGCGGGTTTGGGCGGCAATAGAGGCGGAGCGGGACTTCGCCGTCGAGCTGACCCGTGCCCTGGTGCGCATCCCAACGGTCAATCCGAAATTCGTCGCCGATTCGGCGCTTAACAAAGAGCCCGAGCATCAGGCCTATTTGGCTGGCGTGTTGGCGGAATTGGGTTTTGCCACTGAATTGTTGGAAGCCGAGCCGGGCCGGCCCAATTTGGTTGGCAAGTGGCCGGGCAGAGAGGAGCGTAGCCTGATCCTCTGCGGCCATGTCGATGTGGTGCCGGAGGGCGAGCGCGCCCTCTGGACGCATGACCCGTTTGCCGGCGTGCTCGCCGATGGCAAGATTTTCGGCCGTGGCGCGCTCGATATGAAGGGCGGCATCGCCGCCTGCGTGGCCGCTGTCAAGGCGATCCGTGATGCCGGGCTCACGCTGGACGGGCGGCTCGATATCCACGCCGTGGTCGATGAAGAGGCCGGCGGCTTCGGCGCGCTCGACCTCATCCGCCGCGGCCATTTGGCGAAAGCGGCAATCCTCGCCGAAGCGACCTGGGACGCGGTGCAGCCGGCGGAAGGCGGACTCGATTGGGTGCGCGTCACGATACGCGGTAAGATCGCCCATGCCGGTTGGCGCTACAATGCGGTCTACCCGCAAGCCGAGACGGCTGATCGCCCCAAGCCCGG
>JABIXB010000210.1 GCA_018666805.1 Rhodospirillaceae bacterium
ACAGGCGCCACATCGGCGGCAATCCGTGCCTTTCCTTTCCTTCCCGGGTTCGAGCATATTTACATGCGGGCAATCAATAGGCAGTGTAGGGAGAAGCGCACCGATTCCGTTCGGGGCAACCCACAAGAAACAACCGAAACATAGAGAGATGGAGGCTGAAATGGCCGATAAAGAAGCCTGGAGAGGCAAAGTTGGCGGCATGGAGGATCAGGAAGTGATCGACTTTCTGGCCGGAAATACGATTTGCCGAATGGGTTGTCTGGATGGCGACGGTTGGCCCTATGTGGTGCCGATTTGGTTCGAGTACAGCGACAATGGGTTCTACATTATTCCGCGCGAGCGTTCGCTGTGGGCCAAATACATTCAGAACGACCCGCGCGTTTCGCTCTGTATTGACGAGGCCGATGGCCTGCGCAAAGTCATGGTCAAAGGCGAAGGAAAAATTATTGAAGAAGCCAATGTCGGCGGCAAATGGGTGGAAATCGCGAACCGCATGTCGGTGCGCTATCTCGGCGTGAACGGTCCCGACTATTTGGCACCGACGCTGCCGGAGCCACGCTGGCTGATATTTGTCCGCCCGGAAAAAATGGTCACATGGCAGGGCGTGGATTGGGCGAAGCGTTACAAAACAACCGATTGGGGCTGAACCGCCAATCCGCAATCTGTGACAAAATTCTTGGGGAATTTTGGCAACAACGCGAATTTCGACCGTATTTTTTTGAGCAGCAACTTGTTTAATGCCTAGTGATTTGACTGCGGAATCCGAATTCTCGTCTGTGCGGCGCAGTATGGAAATGCTGGGCCTTGCCATCTTCTGGGTAAAACCGGACGACGGGCAGGTTGTCTTTGCCAATCGTGCCGCGCAAAAACTGTTGGACTGCTCCGAGCAGGCGTTGCTGGGCGAGAGCTTTTGCGCGATTGACGCCGCCTTTGAAACGGGCGGGTGGTCTGAGTTTGTCGCCAAATTGCGGCAAGCGGGCGCCGTTGAGCGCGAGACCGTTCTGCTGCCTGAACCGAAGCGCTATCTATCGGTGGCGATTAACGCTTCTCTCATAGATGTCGGCGGCGAAGAGGTTATCATTTATTTCGCCCGCCAAATTGGCGATGGTTCGGCGGCGGAAAGGGCGGTAAACGCCCAATTGGAATTGATAACGGATTCGTTGCCCATATTAATCGCCCGTGTTGACCGTAACCTGCGCTACACCTTTGTTAACAAGGGGTATGAGCGGGTCTTCGGCCGCGGCGGCCTCGAACTGGTTGGGCGCACAATGAGAGAGGTTCTGGGCGAGAGCGATCTCAAGGGCTCGGAGCGATACATCAAACGCGTGCTGCTCGGCGAAACCGTAACCTTTGAGCATGCGTTCTACCGAACCGCTTTGGGCAAACGCGTAATTCGCGGCACATTTTCACCCGATACCTCGGAGGACGGCCAGATCGTTGGCTATTTTGCCTTGGGTCAGGACATCACATCGGAAGCCGGTATACGTGAAGAGCACGAGCTCAGCGAAGCACGTGCTGAAAGCGCTAAAAGCCAACTGCTCGGCGCCATTGAAAGTCTATCGGCAGGGTTTGCCCTGTTCGATCCGGACGAGCGCCTGGTTATTTGCAATACCAGACTTCGTGCCGCGTTTCCGCTGATCGAAAGCCACATCAAGCGCGGTGCCAAATTCGAGGATATGGTACGGCGCTATGCCGAAACGGTGGAGAGCTTGCTTAATGATACGGCGGCGCGCGATTCCTTTGTTGCGAAACGCCTGAAATTTTATCGTAATTCGACCGGGAACCTAGTGTATTCGGCGCCGGACGGGATGTGGTACCGCATGACGGATCATCGCACGCCCGATGGTGGCGGGGTGATCATTCACACCGATATTACCGAATCAAAAATCCGCGAAATGCAACTGCTCGAGGCCAAAAATCAGGCCGATTCCGTCAATCGGATAAAAACAGAATTTCTTGCCAATATGAGCCATGAATTGCGTACACCGCTCAATGCCATCATCGGCTTTTCGGAAATCATCGAGCATGAAATGTTCGGCCCGATCAGCGAACCGAAATATGTTGAGTATATTAGCGATATCAAGCGCAGTGGTGTCCATCTGCTCGACGTCATCAACGATATTCTCGATATCTCAAAAGTCGAATCCGGCACGGTCGTCCTCGATCAGGATTTGGTGGAGCTCGGCGAAATCATTAAAACCTGCCACCGCCTCGTGACGCCGCGCGTTCAGGATAAGAATCTGCTGCTCGCCACCGAGATTGCGGAAGGCGTCCCGATTATCCTTGGCGATCGCCGGCGTATCACTCAATTGCTGTTAAACCTGCTCTCCAACGCAATCAAATTTACCGCCGATGGCGGGCATATCGTGACCTGCGTCACTTGCGGCGATGCGGGTGAGGTGGAGTTGTCGGTGCGCGATAGCGGTATCGGTATCCGGGCTGAAAATTTAGCCAGGGCGGTCGAGCCGTTTTTTCAAGTCGATGGCACGCTGGCCCGGCCGCATGAAGGAACCGGCCTCGGCTTAACCCTGTGCAAGATGTTTGCCGAGCTGCATGGCGGCAGTCTCGAAATCGCCAGTGAATTCGGAGCGGGAACTACCGTCACCGCGCGCTTTCCGGCCAATATCGTGCAGGACGTGAAAACTATTGCGGAGCGGCAGGTTGCCGAGGGTTAAGCGCTGTTGGTTAATCTTATTGCGCTTCATGTGCTATAATTCGGCATCGGCAAGGCGCCCGTATAGGGTGCTATAACAAAACAATACCAATTCGAATCTATTTTTTATAACAACGCGTTAAACCGCCTTAACCCAGCGTCTAAATCGGCTATTAGGTCGTCCGGGTGTTCGAGCCCAGCATGAAACCTGAGGCACGGATAGGCCGGGTCCCAATCGCTCGTTTCGCGCACCTGGTGCGGATAAGTGGGGATCGCCAGGCTTTCATAGCCGCCCCATGAATAGCCCATGCCAAACAGTTCCAAACCGTCGAGCATTGCGGCGACGGCTTCTTCAGGCGCCGGGTTGAGCACCACGCCGAAGAGGCCGGAGGCGCCGCTGAAATCACGCCGCCAAATGTCATGCCCCGGATCGCCCGGAAGGGCCGGATGGAGGACGCGGTTGACCTCGGGGCGTTCGGCCAGCCAGGAAGCCAGAAGCAAGCCGGTTTCACCCTGTTGGGCCAGCCTTACGGCGAGGGTGCGCATGCCTCTCAGTGCCAAATAGCAATCGTCCGGGCCGGCGCTGGCGCCGAGGTCCTCGAACGCCTTCTTGACCGGCTCATAGCTTTTTTCGGTGACAGTCACCATGCCCAGCATGGCATCGGAATGGCCGACGATATATTTCGTCGCCGCCTGCACCGAGATATCGGCGCCGAGGTCGAAAGGATTGCACAGCAGCGGCGAGGCCCAGGTGTTATCGGTAATTACGATTGCATCTGCAGAATGCGCCACTTTGGCAATCGCCGGCAGGTCCTGCATCTCGAAGGTCAGCGAACCGGGCGATTCGGTAAACACGACGCGCGTGTTGGGCAGCATCAACTCGGCAATGCCGGCACCGATCAGAGGGTCGTAAAAGGTGTGCGAGATACCGAGATCCTCGAGCAGGCCGGTGGCCAGCTCGCGGCTTGGGCCATAGGCGCTATCAACCATCAACAGGTGGTCGCCGCTTTTTAAATAAGCCAGCAAGGAGGCGAGAATCGCGGCTTTTCCGGAGCCGAAAGCGAAGCTGCGCCAGCCGCCCTCAATTTTGGCCACCGTATCCTGCAGGGCAAATGTGGTCGGTGTGCCGTGGCGGCCATAGAAGACCTCGCCGAATTCGCGCTTTCCGGCTTTTTTGAGCGCTGCCACGGTTGGGTACAGGATGGTTGAGGCGTGGTACACTGGAACATTCACAACGCCCCTATGCGCCTCCGCATCGCGGCCCAGCACGGAAAGAAGGGTTTCGGCCTTTAAGTCGCCTTTGTTTGCCTTCGCCATATTTTCATCATCTCCGCCCAGGGTTCACGCGTGAGCGGTTTTTATCAGAGGCCGCAGCGCTCCGCCAGAGCGTGGCGCGTTTGTTTGGCGCTACTGGCGGGAATCTTGCTGCAGGCGCTTGTCGCCGCGCCTGCGCCAGCTTCCGAATTAGGCGATTCAAGCCGTGAGGAAGCCTATCGTGGCATTTACCTAATTGCCGTGCCACCGGCCCCTGGCGAGGAATTCGATATTCCGGTAATGGGCTCCGAGAAAGCGCTTTCGGTCATTCGCAGCGCCATCGACCTTCTCTATGCGCGTTCGCCCTATAACGCCAAAAAACTGGAAGCGCTGAAGGCGGTGGGCGATGCGGTTATAATCTACGATCCAGGCTTTCCCGAATGGTCGCGCGGCGACGTCACCCTAGCGGCTTTCCTGCCCGATTTTTTCGAACCGGCACCCGGGGCCCCGGGTGAGACTGTCTTCGTTGCCATGCTCGGGCGCTATATCATTCAGCATTCGCCGGCCGAAATCGCGGCGGAGGGGATCGTTCATGAGTTGGTCGGACATGGCCTGCAACATTACAATGGCCGCCTAAAGCGGATGGGTGGACTGAATGTTGAATGCGAAGCGTCGCTTTATGAATTGCAGGCGTTTCAGGACCTCGGCACCGATAAATTCACCGGCCATATGGTGCGCTTCCGGCGCGAGCTCGAAGAACATAATTGCGACGATTTCAAGCGCTTCATGCGCAAGCGCAAACGCTGGCTGATGCCGCTTTGGGACGAACTGCATGTCGATGTGAAGCAGATCCTCCTGATTTTCGAGGAATATGCGGCACAATTGCCCAAATGAAGCGCCTCGCCTAACCTAGCAGAACCAATTGATCGGCGGGACAGCACATGTCGGAACAAGGTCAACCCCCATACGCGCCGTTGAAACTGGCGTTTATATTGCTGCCGAAATATTCGATGATCGCCTTCTCATCGTTGATCGAACCCATTCGCCTGGCCAATCGCGAATCCGGCGCCGAGCTGTTTGAATGGTCGTGCTATTCGCTCAATGGCGAAGCGGTTGAAGCGAGCAATCATGTCGTCACCCAGGTTGACGGCGCGGTGCGTGACCTCGGCGATGCTAGCTTGACTCTCGTCTGTTCGGGGTTGGATATCGAGCAGATCGCGCCCGGGCCGGAGCTGGGCAAACGCTTGCGCTACCTGGTGGCGCACGGGCGGACAATCGGCGCGGTTTGCACCGGCGCTTATGTGCTGGCCAAATATGGCCTGCTTGATGGCTTCCGCTGCACAATCCATTGGGAGAATATCCCGTCTTTCCGCGAAGAGTTTCCGGCCATCGACGTCACATCCGATATCTATGAAATCGACCGCACTCGCTGGACCTGCGCCGGCGGCACCGCCGCTCTCGATATGATGCTGCGCTTCATTGCCGAACAGGGCGGTGTCGCGCTGGCGCGCAAGGTTGCCGAAGTTTCGCTGCACCAGGAAATCAGGGCCGGGAAAAATGCCCAGCGCCATGACCTGCGGTACCGCCTCGGCACCGCCAATGACAAGTTGATAGAGGCGGTGCAGGTGATGGAAAGCCATATCGAGGACCCGCTGAGCTGCGGCCAGTTGGCCGCGACCGTTAAACTATCGACACGTCAGTTGGAACGGCTGTTCCGCCGCCATTTCGACCAATCCCCCGGGCAATATTATCTGCGCATCCGCCTTGACAAGGGCCGCGATCTGCTGCGCCGGACGAGCCGCTCCAAGCTCGATATCGCAGTCGCGAGCGGCTTTTCCTCGACCTCGCATTTCACCAAATGCTACCGCAAATGCTTTGGCCACACACCGACTGACGAGCGCACCAATCAAGCCGAGTTGTTCTTGCCAGCCAGCCGGTAATTGCCGTGTCGCTCAATTGCCCAAAAGCGTCGTTTTGGTCATGTTCCCAGTGCCCTGGAATGCGATACTAAGAGCTGATGACTGATACGGAAGATATCGACCTACAGGCGCTCGACGATAGCGAACTTGTCGCGCAGATGCACGACGACCTTTATGACGGTCTAAAGGAGGAGATCGAAGAGGGCGTCAATATTCTGCTGGCGCGCGGCTGGGAGCCCTACAGGGTATTAACGGAAGCCTTGGTCGAAGGCATGCGCATTGTCGGCATCGATTTTCGCGACGGCATTCTATTTGTGCCTGAAGTGCTGCTTTCGGCCGGCGCGATGAAAGGCGGCATGACAATCTTACGCCCGCTATTGGCTGAAACCGGGGCGCCGTCGGTCGGCAAGATGGTGATCGGCACGGTCAAGGGCGACATCCACGATATCGGCAAGAATCTCGTCTCGATGATGATGGAGGGGGCGGGCTTCGAGGTGATCGATATCGGCATCAACAATCCAGTAGAAGACTACCTTGCCGCGCTGGAGGAGCATCAGCCTGATATCCTCGGCATGTCGGCCCTCTTAACCACCACCATGCCCTATATGAAAGTGGTGGTGGAGACGCTCAAGGAAAAAGGTATGCGCGACGACTATTTCGTTCTCGTCGGCGGCGCCCCCTTAAGCGAGGAATTCGGTGAGGCGGTTGGCGCCGACGCATACTGCCGCGATGCCGCCGTCACGGTGGATGTCGCCAAGGAGATGATGGCGCGCAAACACAATCAGCGCGGCCAGCTGAGTTCCTAAGCTATTGCCGCCCTCTGAAGTCGTTGGTAAGAGCATGCCATGACCCGCACCATATTAAGTTCCGAGCATAAAGAAGTGGCGATCGGCTTTGACGAGCCGTTCTGCATCATCGGCGAACGCATCAATCCGACCGGGCGTAAAAAGCTCGCCGCCGAGATGAAGGCGGGTGATTATTCTACCGTGTCGGCGGAAGCGCTCGCCCAAATTCATGCCGGTGCGCATATGCTCGACATTAATGCGGGCATCCCGCTCGCCGACGAACCGCGCATTCTCGCCGAATGTGTCGAGCTTGTTCAAAGCCTTGTCGATGTGCCGCTCAGCATTGATTCTTCGATTATTGAAGCTTTGGAAGCTGGCCTTGCGGTATATCGCGGCAAGGCGCTGGTCAATTCGGTGACGGGCGAGGATGAATCGCTCGAGCGCGTATTGCCGTTGGTGAAAAAATACGATGCGGCGGTGGTTGCCATTTCCAATGACGAAACCGGAATTTCAGAAGATCCCGATGTGCGTTTTGCAGTTGCCAAGAAAATCGTCGAACGGGCGGAAGACCATGGAATTCCCCGCGCCGACGTCATCGTCGATCCATTGGTTATGCCGATTGGCGCCATGAACGATGCCGGCAGGCAGGTCTTCAGCCTGCTACGCCGGCTTAAGGGCGAGCTCAAAGTCAATTCTACCTGCGGCGCCTCAAATATTTCCTTTGGCTTGCCGCACCGCCATGTATTGAACGGGCATTTTCTCGCCATGGCGTCGCTTGCCGGCATGACATCGGCGATTATGAATCCTCTGCACAAGGAGGAGCTGGATGGTGTGCGGGCAGCGAACATGTTGAACGGAACGGACCCTGATTGCGCCGCCTGGCTAGCCGCAAACCGCCCGGTGGAGCCAGCGGAAGGCGGCAGGGCGCGGCGCACCAACCGGCGCCGCCGCACGAGCGCCTGAGACGCTTCGTGGCGGACAAGAAAGAACCAAACGAAGCCCTGGTGGTTTTTCAGCCGTCCGGTCGGCGCGGGCATTTCCCGCTTGGCATGCCGGTTTTGCGGGCGGCGCAAAAGCTCGGCGTTTATGTCGAATCGGTGTGCGGTGCGCGCGGCCTGTGCGGGCGTTGCCAAATCAAAATCGAAAGCGGCAAGTTCGCCAAATACGGCGTCACCAGCGCACCGGAAAATCTATCTGTCACGAGCGAATTGGAGATCCGCTACCGCGCGGTGAAGCCGCTTGCCGAGGACCGCCGACTGAGTTGCTCGGCGCTTATCCAGGGCGATCTGGTTGTTGAAATTCCGAGCGATGCCCGGACAAATAAACAAGTGGTACGCAAGCGTGCCGAGAGCCGGGTGATTGAGAGAAAACTGATCACCCATCTATGCTATGTCGAAGTGCCGCCGCCTGATCTGGCGGCGCCAAGCGGCGATGCTGACCGTCTCATCACCGCGCTCGAGAAAGACTGGGGCTATAGCGCTCTGGCAGTGGATGCGGAGCTTCTTGCCTCGCTCCAGCCCGTGTTGCGCGAGGGTAAATGGAAAATCACCGCCGCCATATTTCAGGAGGAGGGCGGCGCACCCTCGGTTACCGGGATATGGCCGGGGCTGAAGGAGACAATTTACGGCATCGCGGTTGATGTCGGGTCGACGACGATAGCGGCCCATCTCTGCGATCTCATGACCGGCGAGGTTGTCGCGACGGCCGGGGCACTCAATCCGCAGATTCGTTTCGGCGAGGATTTGATGTCGCGCATTTCCTATATCCAGATGAACCCCGGTAGCCAGCCTGAATTGACCGCGGCAGTGCGCGAGACGGTCGATGCGCTCGTGCGTGAGACAGCGGAGGGCGCCGCCATAGAGACTGCGGATATTGTCGAGGCAGTGATTGTCGGCAATCCGATCATGCATCATCTCTTTCTCGACATCGACCCAACCGAGCTCGGCGGCGCGCCGTTTGCGCTGGCGATTTCCTCAGCCCTGACCCAGCCTGCCGCCGGAATTATGGCCAGCCTGCCGGCGAACGCACGCATCCACACCTTGCCCTGTATCGCCGGACATGTCGGCGCCGACGCGGCGGCGGTAACGCTTTCGGAACGGCCCTATCAAGCCGACGCCACGACCCTGCTGGTCGATATCGGCACCAATGCGGAAATTGTCCTTGGCAACAGAAAATTGGTTATGGCGGCAAGCTCGCCGACCGGGCCGGCCTTTGAGGGGGCGGAAATTTCCTGCGGCCAACGCGCGGCGCCGGGCGCGATCGAGCGGGTGCGTATCGACCGCGAAACCTATGCCGCGAAATTCAAGATTATCGGCTCGGAACTGTGGTCCGACGAAGCGGGGTTCGCCGCCGAGGCAGAGAAGATAGGCATCACCGGAATATGCGGCTCCGGCATCGTCGAGGTGATCGCGGAGATGTATTTGAGCGGGATTATTTCACCCGAGGGCGTCATCTTGTCGCCGGAAAGTGGCGCCAGCGACCACATTGTTCCGACCGGACGAACCTTCAACTACGTCATTCATGCCGGTGAGATCGAGATCAGCGTGTCGCAGAAAGATGTGCGTGCCGTGCAGCTTGCCAAGGCGGCGCTCTATGCCGGTGCGCGTCTGTTGATGGACAAGCTCGAAATCGAAGAGGTGGCGCAAATTAAACTTGCCGGCGCCTTCGGCAGTTATATAGACCCGAAATACGCCATGGTGTTGGGCCTTATTCCGGATTGTGACCTCAAGCAGGTTTCCGGAATTGGCAACGCGGCGAGCACCGGCGCGCGTATGGCGCTGCTCAATAAGCAATACCGCCATGAAATTCAGCAGGAAGTGAAAAAGCTGGTCAAGGTCGAAACGGCAATGGAGGAACGCTTCCAGGAGCACTTCGTCAACGCCATGGCCTTTCCCAACAATGTCGAGCCGTTTTCTCAGCTACGCGCACAGGTCACGCTACCGGTTCACGATCCTGATACGGATGCAAAACGGCGCGCCCGGGCGCGTGAAAGAAAGGCAGGGCGCTAGCCCTTAAGGCGCTCATTCTCCGGATCAAAGGGCACCTCGGAAATGATCGTCGCTTCGTGCGGTGTGCCCAATATTGAAATTTCAAAACTGGCGCCCAATTCCGCCATCTCCGGCTTGATCATGGCGAGCGCCAAGCTCTTGCCAACGCGCCAGCCATAACCGCCTGAGGTGGTGCGCCCGACCAGTTCGCCATTCTTGCGGATGGGCTCGGAGCCACGCGCATCGGCATCCGTTACGCCATGTACTTCCATCGTGACGAAGTGCCACTCAGATTTACCCTGGCGCTCGGACAGTGCTTCGCGGCCGATGAAGTCGGGTTTGTCCATGCGAATAAAACGGTCGAGGCCGGATTCATAAGCCGAATATTCGATCGATAATTCGCGCGGGATTAGGCGGTAGGATTTTTCCAAACGAAGTGAATCCATGGCGCGGATGCCAAATGGCTTGAGACCATATTTCTCGCCCGCCGCCATCAGCAGATCGAATATGTAATTTTGCATCTCAATAGGGTGATGCAGCTCCCAGCCGAGCTCGCCGACAAAATTTACTCTGAGGGCATGCGCCTGGGCGCAACCGACATTGATGAGTTGTCCAGAGAGCCACGGGAATTTGGCGGTCGCGAAATCCGCATCGCTTAATTCCTGCAACAGCGCGCGGCTGTTTGGGCCGGCCAGGGCCAGCACGCCATATTGCGTCGTTACTTTTTGCAGGTTAACGCTGCCGTCGCCCGGCATGGCTTTTTGCAGATAGTCGAAATCATGCCGCTCATAGGCGCCGGCGGAAACAAGGTAATAATAATCCGCCGCCATTTTGTAGACAGTGAATTCGGAGCGCACGCCACCCATTGGTGTTAACATATGGCAAAGGGACATTCGTCCCACGCTCTTTGGAATGTGGTTGGCGAAAAGCCCGTCGAGCCATACCGCCGCACCGCTGCCTGATACTTCAAATTTAGCGAAGGCCGACATATCGAGCAGGCCGACCTTTTCGTGGACGTGGCGGCATTCATTGCCGACATGCTCGAAATAGTTCGAGCGGCGGAAGCTCCAACGCTCGCGCCGGCGGCCTTCGCTATCAGGTGCGGCACCGGTTTCGCTGAGGAGGATATCCGGGCGATCCATTTCCACTTCGCTCAGCGCATAGCCGGCAGGTGCAAACCAATTCGGCCGCTCCCAGCCATAGACGGCGCCGAACACCGCGCCGAGAGATTCCATGCGCTCGTAACAGGGACTACGTTTTAGCGGCCGGGCGGCAGCGCGCTCCTCGTCCGGGTAGTGGACGGAGAAAACATTGGCGTAGGCTTCTTCATTCTTGGCCTTGAGGTAACCGCGCGAGGCATAGGGGCCAAAGCGGCGCGGGTCGACGCCCATCATGTCGAGCGAGGGTTCGCCCTCGACGATCCA
>JABIXB010000211.1 GCA_018666805.1 Rhodospirillaceae bacterium
ATGAAATATTTGCCGAGGCCATGCGTCTCCAGAGTGGCGAGCAGGCCACGCCGGGTTTTGCCGGTCGCCACGCCCAGAATATATCCGGCTTCCTCAAGCGCGCTCAGCGTTTCCTCGACATCGGCAAAGAGCGGCTCATGCAAATTCTTGCTGGCGCGCAAATCGAGAAAGGCCTCCTTATAGACGGCGACCAAACTGTCGATCAAAACCGTATCGCTTTCGCCGTGCAGGCGGCCAATCGCCTCGGGCAGCGACAAGCCGACGATCCGTTTCACCGCCTCGCCAGAGGGCGGCGGCAAGCCACGCAGTTTAAACGCCGCCTGCATGGAATCGGTGATGACATATTGGCTGTCGACCAAGGTGCCATCGCAATCGAACATGACGAGGCGCATCATAACTGCAACGCGGCGAACGGATCGCCGTCCAAATTCTGTTCGAAATCCAAATGGCGCCAGCTTTCGACCATGTGCTCCGGCAGCGGCGCAACGATATCGAGCCGCGCGCGGCGCGCACCGCCACCGCCGGGATGGGGTAGGCTCAAGCTGCGCGCATGGAGATGCAGGCCGGCGCCGAAGCCGCCCTCCTGCGGTGCATCATCCGTATCGGGCAAATATTTGCGATCGCCCTGGATCGGGCATTTGAGCACATCGGCGCAATGGGCGCGCAACTGATGGGTTCGCCCGGTGAGCGGCAAAAGCGCCAGCCAGGCGATGCTGTTGCCCGCCGCCTCCAGGGTTGTGTAATAGGTGGTTGCCTCGGCGCCATCCGCCACCGCAACCATGCGCTCGCCGCCGCCGCTGACGGGCCGCTTGGCGATAGCGGCATCGATACGGCCCTTTTCAGGATGGGGGATGCCCAGGGTCAGCGCCCAATAAACCTTGCGCAGCTTCTTGTCGCGAAACATTTTGGTCAGACTGCGTGCCGTCACGGCATTGCGTGCCAGCAAGAGAACGCCGCTGGTATCCTTATCCAGCCGGTGCACCAGGCGCGGCCGCTCCGGCGCATCGAATTGCAAGCCACCCAGCATGGCATCGAGGTGGCGGCGGATGCCGCTGCCGCCCTGCACCGCCAAGCCCGGCGGCTTGTTGATGGCGATTAGATTCTCATCGCGGTAGATCACCCAGTCCTTGACCGCTGCCAAATCCTCATCACGCGCCGGCGGCGCGGCCCTTTTAGAGTGCGCCCTACCTTCCGATTCCGCGCCCAGCGGCGGCACCCGCACCTGATTACCAGCGGCAAGGCGCAAGCCCGCCTTGGCGCGTCGGCCATCGACGCGGATCTGGCCGGTGCGCAAGAGCTTTTCAAGCTTGCCGTGAGTTAGGCCGGGATAGCGTTTGCGGAACCAGCGGTCGAGCCGGACATCCGCGTCGTCATCGCCGACCGAAAGGGTTTGGACGCCGCTCATGTGAGGATCAGTCGTAGCAAGCGGAGGCCGGCAAAGAAAGCGCCAAGGGAAATGCCGACCGAGGCAAAGATATAAAGCAGCGCACGGCCGATTTCACCACGCTCAAACAGCAAAAACATGTCGGATGAAAACGCCGAAAAGGTGGTAAAGGAACCCAAAACACCAATAAAGAGCAGGGCGCGTAATTCGGCGCTCGGCATCACAGTGGCGGCAAAGCTCTCGATCAGGGCGCCGAAGACAAACGAGCCCAACACATTGACCGTGAGCGTGCCGAAGGGAAAGCCAACACCGAGAAACGAAACAAACCAACGCTCGGCAATATCGGCGATATAGTAACGCCCAACCGAGCCGACGGCGCCGCCAAATGCTATGGCCAACAACATCTTCATTTGCTGTCCTTCCCCGTTTCACCATCCCCGCGCAGCTTATCCCAATAATCGAGGCGTTTTTTTACCTCGCGCTCAAAGCCGCGCTCGACGGGTCTGTAAAAAGACTGGCGCGCCATATCGTCGGGAAAGTAATCCTGGCCGGAAAAGCCATCCTCGGTTTCGTGGTCATAAACATAGCCGTCGCTGTAGCCGAGCTCTTTCATCATCTTTGTCGGCGCGTTCAGGATGTGCTTCGGCGGCATGGCGGAGCCGCTTTCCTTGGCCACCCGCATGGCGCTCTTCATCGCTTTGTAGGCGGCGTTGGATTTCGGCGCCGTTGCCAGATAGAGCACCGCCTGGGCCAGGGCCAGCTCGCCTTCTGGCGAGCCAAGCCTCTCATAGGCCTGCCAGGCCGCAATGGTTTGCGGCAGCGCCGCCGGTTCGGCCAGGCCGATATCCTCCGAGGCGAAGCGCACCAGACGACGCGCGATAAAGCGCGGGTCCTCACCGCCGGCCAGCATGCGGGCCAGCCAATAGAGCGCGGCATCGGCATCCGAACCGCGCAGCGATTTATGCAGCGCGCTGATCAGATTGTAATGCCCCTCCTGTGCCTTGTCGTATAGCGGCGCACGGCGCTGCACGGCTTCGGCCAGCGATTTACTGTCCATCGGTTCGGACACATCCGAGGCGAATAATTCTTCGATCAGATTAAGAAGAAAGCGCCCGTCGCCATCCGCCATGGCGCGCAGCGCAACCCGTGCGGCATCATCGAGCGGCAGTGTTCTGCCTTCCGCATCCTCGGCGCGCTGCATCAATTCGGTCAGGGCGTCATCGCTCAGGCGGTGTAGAACCAAAACCTGGCAACGCGACAGCAAGGCGCCATTCAGCTCAAAAGACGGATTCTCGGTCGTCGCGCCAACCAGAACCACCGTGCCATCCTCGACGACGGGCAGAAAGGCATCTTGCTGCGCCCGGTTGAAGCGGTGAATTTCATCGACAAAAAGCAACGTGCCACGGCCGCTTTGGCGGCGTGCGCGCGCCGCCTCAAATATTTTACGCAAATCGGCGACGCCCGAGAACACGGCACTCAATGGTTCGAATTCAAGTTCGGTATGATTGGCCAACAGGCGCGCAATTGTCGTCTTGCCGCAGCCCGGCGGCCCCCACAAAATATGCGAAGCGAGGCGCCCATTTGCGACCATTCGGCCCAAGGCGCCCTCCGGGCCAAGCAGGTGATCCTGGCCAACGACTTGGTCCAGCTCCGCCGGGCGCATGCGCTCGGCTAAAGGCCGAGGCGCATCGCTATCAAACAGGGAGGGTGCGGCTTGTTTTGCCATATCTCATTATACCAGAAGAGCATGCGTGAGGTAGCCAAGGCCATGGATGTGGCCGCCCGGTGTTTGAGGGAACATACGACGGATCATTCTTATGAGCCGTCGGTACAAAACACGAAAGGGCAGCCCCGTTGGAACTGCCCTCAAAGTGCAAAGCCTATCGCGTGAATTTGCGATTAGGCTGAAGCCTCTTCCTCCACGGCATCGTCATCCATGAGGATCGGGCCCGAATCCAGACCCTTGGCGTCTTCATCGCGGTCGACCAGCTCGATATAGGCCATCGGCGCCGAATCACCGTAGCGGAAACCAGCCTTGAGAACGCGGGTATAACCGCCGGCGCGATCGTCGTAACGCTCGGCGAGACCATCGAACAGCTTGCGCACGACATTCTCGTCCTTGAGGTAGCTCAGCGCCTGACGCCGGGCATGAAGATTGCCGCGCTTGCCGAGCGTGATCATACGCTCGACCACGGGCCGCAGCTCCTTGGCTTTCGGCAAGGTGGTCTTGATTTGCTCATGCTTCAAGAGCGCCGTCGCCATGTTGCGAAACATCGCTTTACGGTGGCTCGACGTTCTGTTTAGTTTGCGTCCGCTATTACGGTGCCGCATGTCTCTTTCTCCTTGTGCCGCAGGCGCAGCGAATAAAGTGTGCTCAGAGCGCAGTGGTTAATAGGGCTCTTCGAGCCTTTTGGCCATGTCCTCGATATTTTCCGGCGGCCAGCTGGCGATCTCCATCCCAAGATGCAGCCCCATGTGGCCGAGCACTTCCTTGATCTCATTAAGGGATTTACGGCCGAAATTCGGTGTCCGCAACATCTCCGATTCTGAATACTGAACGAGATCGCCGATATAAATGATGTTGTCGTTCTTCAGGCAATTGCCGGAACGAACGGAAAGCTCCAACTCGTCGACCTTCTTGAGAAGGTTGGGATTGAATTCCGGCTCGACCGCCTCTTCCTCGCGGTGCGCCTGCTGCGGCTCCTCGAAATTGATGAAGAGCTGAAGCTGGTCCTGAACGATGCGCGCCGCTAAAGCGATAACATCCTCCGGCGTGACCGTTCCGTTGGTCTCAATCGTCATCGAGAGTTTGTCATAATCGGTCGCCTGGCCGACACGGGTATTCTCGACCTTGTAGGCGACTTTCTTGACCGGGCTATAGAGCGCATCCACCGGGATAAAGCCGATTGGCGCATCTTCCGGACGGTTCTGCACCGCCGCGACATAGCCCTTGCCCGATTGCACGGTCAATTCCATGCTGAGATCAGCCGCCTCATCCAAGGTGCAGATCACCAAATCCGGGTCCATCACCTCGACATCATGGCCGGTCTCGATCATGCCGGCGGTGACGGGGCCGGGTTTGCTCGCTTTCAGCGTCAAACGCTTGGGACCTTCGCCGTGCAGGCGCAGCGCCAGCGATTTGATGTTGAGAACGATGTCGGTGAGATCCTCACGCACGCCCGGGATAGTCGAGAATTCGTGCAGCACACCATCGACCTGAATAGCGGTAACCGCCGCGCCCTGCAGGGAGGATAACAGAATGCGGCGAAGCGCATTGCCGAGGGTAACGCCAAAACCACGCTCGAGGGGCTCGGCAACGATCGTCGCGATGTTGCTGCTTCCGCCGACAGGCGTAATAGCGAGTTTCGACGGCTTGATAAGTTCCTGCCAGTTTTTCTGGATCACGGATACAACCTCTTGGAATAGGTGAGCGAAAGGCCGCTCACGAAAATTGTTTCGTTACTCAATCACCGTCTTTGACGGTGCATCATGAGTGCGTAAAACGCACCTTATCGTTCGTTAGACGCGGCGGCGCTTGCGCGGCCGGCAGCCATTATGCGGAATCGGTGTGACGTCACGAATAGCGGTAATGACGAAACCCGCGGCCTGTAGAGCCCGAAGCGCCGATTCACGGCCGGAACCCGGCCCCTTCACTTCAACCTCAAGCGACTTCACGCCATGTTCCGCCGCCTTTTTTCCGGCATCTTCGGCGGCCATTTGAGCAGCATAGGGGGTTGATTTACGCGAACCGCGAAATCCCATACCACCCGCCGACGACCAGGAAATCGTATTGCCCTGAACATCGGTGATCGTAATCATGGTGTTGTTAAACGTGGCATTCACATGCGCGATGCCCGATGAGATATTTTTGCGCTCGCGTTTCCGCGTGCCTGCAGGTTTAGCCATTGTTCTGTCCTACTTCTTCTTACCGGCGATAGCGCGGGCTGGGCCCTTGCGTGTCCGCGCATTGGTGTGCGTCCGTTGACCGCGCACCGGCAAACCGCGGCGATGCCGCAATCCACGATAGACGCCCAAATCCATCAGGCGTTTGATATTCATTGCCGTTTCGCGGCGCAGATCACCTTCGACGAGATAGTCCCGGTCGATGATTTCGCGCACTTTGGCGACGTCGGCATCACTCATTTCCATCACCCGGCGGTTGGCCGGAACTTCGGCTTTCTCCAGTATTTCGAGTGCCTTAGTGCGGCCGATACCAAATATGTAGGTCAGCGAGATGCCGACCTGCTTATTGGTTGGAATATTGACGCCAGAAATTCGGGCCAAAATTAGTACTCCTCACAGAACAAAAGGCGCGCCACGGAGAATTCCCGGGGCGCGTGCCCAAATCGGGCGGGATTATCGGCAAAACTTGTCATGAAGTCAATCACCTCTGCCATCTTCTAAGAGCATCAAAATGTTATCGGTGACGACGCTTATTTCGGCCATTCCATCAACTTCTATAAGACGGCCATCGGCCTCATAATGGGGCAGAATTGGCGCAGTTTGTTCATGGTATGTTTTGAGGCGGGATTTAACCGTTTCGCGATTGTCATCCTCGCGCCGGGTGAAATTACCACCGCCGCATTTGTCACACTCGCCCTCGGTCCTCGGCTTTTGGAATTCGTCATGATATCCAGCGCCGCAATCGGCACAACTGAAACGGCCGATAATACGCTCGACCAGCGCTTCTTCATCGACCGTAATGGATATGACCTTGTCCAAACTCAAATTGCGCTCACCGAGCATGGTGTCCAGCGCCGCTGCCTGAGCCGTGGTGCGCGGAAATCCATCAAGGATGAAGCCGTTGGCGCAATCGTCCTGGCCGATGCGGTCGGAAATGAGATTAATCATCAAATCATCGGGAACGAGATTGCCGGCTTCCATAATAACTTTTGCCTGCTTGCCGAGATCGCTGCCCTCGGCCACGGCGGCGCGCAGCATTTCGCCGGTCGACAATTGTGGAATGTCATAGCACGCCATGAGGTGCTGCGCCTGAGTACCTTTGCCGGCGCCGGGCGGGCCCAAGAGAAGAAGATTCATCGCCGCGACCCCCGCAATTTCGATTTCTTGATCAGCCCCTCATATTGATGCGCCAATAAATGAGACTGGATTTGCCCGACCGTATCCATGGTCACGGTAACGACGATCAACAGGCTGGTGCCGCCGAAATAGAACGGCACGGCATATTGCGAAATCAAGAGTTCCGGCAACAGGCTGACAGCGGTGAGGTAGAGCGCGCCGACGACGGTCAATCGTGTCAGCACATAATCGAGATAGGCCGCGGTGTTTTTGCCCGGGCGGATGCCGGGAACAAAGCCGCCGTTTTTCTTCAGATTATCGGCCGTATCAGCCGGATTGAAGACGACGGAGGTGTAGAAAAAGGTGAAAAAGACGATCGCGGCGGCATAAAGCAGCATATAGGCCGGCTGGCCGCGTCCGAGAATGCTCGCCACATCCGAGAGCCAGCCCGGCCCCTGCCCCGAATTCATGCTGATCGCGGTGATCGGCAGCAGCAAAATCGAGCTGGCAAAGATCGGCGGAATGACGCCGGCGGTGTTGAGCTTGAGCGGCAAATGCGAACTTTCACCGCCAAACATGCGTCGCCCGACCTGGCGTTTGGGATATTGCACGACGATGCGGCGCTGCGAGCGCTCAATAAAGACGATAAAGGCGATAACCGCCAAAGCCATGACCATCAGAACCGCAATAATGCCGCCTGAAATTACGCCGGTACGGCCCAATTCGAGCGTGTTGATCAAAGCACGCGGCAATTCCGCGACGATACCGGCAAAGATGATTAGGGAGATGCCGTTACCAACACCGCGCGCGGTGATTTGTTCGCCGAGCCACATCAGGAATATGGTGCCGCCGGTGAGTGTCACCACGGTGGTCAGGCGGAAGAACATGCCCGGGTCGAGAACAGCGGCGCCGGATTGGCCCTGAAAGCCCTCGAGACCAGCGGCAATGCCATAGGCCTGAATCGCGGCCAGGAATACCGTGCCGTAGCGGGTATATTGGTTGATCTTTTTCCGCCCGGCCTCGCCGTCTTTTTTCATCTGCGCCAGGGACGGCACCACGGACGTCATCAACTGGATGATAATCGCGGCGGAAATGTAAGGCATGATATTGAGGGCGAAGATCGTCATGCGCCCGAGTGCACCGCCGGCAAACATATTGAACATGCCAAGGATGCCGTCGGCCTGCTGTTCGAAGACTTCGGCGATGACGTTGGTATCGATGCCGGGCAGCGGAATATAGGTGCCGAGGCGATAGATGATTAGCGCGCCAAAGGTGAATAACAGGCGCTTTTGTAGTTCTTTCGCCTTCGCAAAAGAGCCGAAATTCAGATTCGCTGCCAGTTGTTCGGCTGCTGAAGCCATGATTTATTCGCCCGCAGGCTCCTCGGATTCCGCAGATTTTCCTTTAGAATCACCACCCTTTTTATCGTCTTTTTTACTGGCTTTCTTGCTGGCTTTTTTATCGGCCTTTTCATCGCCCTTGGGCTTACCCTTAACTTCAGGCTTGCCACGGTCGGCTTTCTTCTTGGCGGCTTCGGCGGCGCGCATGGCTTTCTTGCCGGTTTCATCAACCTCCGGCTTCGGCTTGACGGTAATTTTTCCGCCCGCCTTCTCGATCGCGGCAATCGCCGCCTTCGAGGCGCCGGCGACATCAATTTGAAGTGCCGCTGAAATGTCACCCTGAGCCAAAATACGCACACCGGCGCTGCGCCCGCGCGCCAGGCCGCAGGCCTTCAACGCGGCTTGATCAATCGTGTTCTTGCCATCCAACACGCCGGCATCGACCGCCTTTTGCAGGCTGCCGAGATTAACGACATCATACTCTTTACGGAAAATATTGGTGAAGCCGCGCTTCGGCAAACGCCGGTAGAACGGCATCTGGCCGCCCTCAAAGCCCTTGATGCTGACACCGGAGCGCGATTTCTGCCCCTTGTCGCCGCGCCCCGATCTTTTTCCCTTGCCCGAGCCGATACCGCGGCCAACCCGCTTTTTTACTTTTAGCGAGCCTGGACTTGCGGATAATTCGTTCAGTTTCATGATCCGCTTCCTTCGCCAACTTCTTCGAGGCGCACGAGGTGGCTGATCTTTTCCGCCATGCCGCGTGTCGCAGGCGTATCTTCAAGTACGCGGCTGCTATGCATTTTTTTCAAGCCAAGGCCGACAAGCGTCGCCCGCTGGCTTTTTATCCGCCCGATCGGGCTGCCGATCTGGGTCACGCGAATTTTTCCACTTGGGGAAGACATAACCTTAGCTCGCCTTTTCAACGGACTCATCACGCCCGAAAATTTCACTGACCTTCTTACCGCGCTTGGCGGCAATGCCGCGCGGCGAGACACAATGCTCAAGCGCATCAAACGTCGCCTTGACCATATTGTGCGGGTTCGATGTACCGATCGATTTGGCCACCACATCCTTCATGCCAACCATCTCGAAGACGGCGCGCATCGGGCCACCGGCGATGATACCGGTACCCGCCGGTGCGGCGCGCAACACGACATGCCCGGCGCCGAAACGGCCCTCGATATCGTGATGCAACGTGCGTGCTTCACGTAACGGGACGCGGATCAATTTGCGCTTGGCCTGCTCGGTCGCCTTGCGGATTGCCTCCGGCACCTCGCGCGCCTTGCCGGTACCGTAACCAACCCGGCCGCGCCGGTCGCCAACAATGACGAGCGCCGAAAAGCCAAAACGACGGCCACCTTTGACCACCTTGGCTACGCGATTGATGTGTACGAGCTTATCCGCGAATTCTGGATCATCTCGATCGCCCCGCATACGGGCGCCCATGTCCGGACGTGCCATTTCTCTAACTTCCTAAAAGTTCAGCCCGCCTTCGCGGGCGGCTTCAGCCAGGGCTTTGACCCGGCCATGATATCTATAGGCGCCACGGTCAAACACCACATCCTTGATGCCCGCCGCGATGGCCCGCTCGGCAATGCTTTTGCCAATCCGGCCCGCTGCTTCCTTGTCGGCGCCGGTCTTTAATTCACCGCGCACTTCTTTTTCCAGGCTCGACGCGGCGACAACAATCTTGCCCTCGCCATCGTCAATCACCTGCGCATAGATGTGCTTGCCGGATCGAAAAACCGAAAGCCGGGGGCGGCCGCTGCCCAAGCGCCGCAATCTTGCGCGCGAGCGCTTTTTGCGGCGCTTGAAGAGTTCTTGTTTCATCAACATAATCTGGCCTACTTCTTCTTGCCTTCTTTGCGGCGCACATATTCGCCGGCATAGCGAATACCTTTGCCCTTATATGGTTCGGGCTTACGGAACGAACGGATTTCCGCTGCCACCTGGCCGACCTTCTGCTTGTCACGCCCGGTGACGGCAATATCCGTCGGCTTCTCGCAAGCGATGGCGATGCCTTCCGGGATGTCATAAAGAACCGGATGGCTATAGCCGAGGTCGAGTTTCAACTTCTTGCCCTGCACGGCGGCACGGTAGCCGACGCCCTGGATTTCCAATTTCTTGGTAAAGCCTTCGCTCACACCTTGAACCATGTTGCTCACATTCGAGCGCAACAGGCCCCACATGGCGCGCGCGCGCGCCGAATCATCCTGCGGCGCCAGCATTACCTGGTTGTCCTCAAGCGAGATAAGCACTTCCGGCGCCTGGCTCATTTGCAATTCACCGAGCTTGCCTTTGACCGTGACGTCCTGGTCCGCGATGCGGACCTCAACGCCGGTCGGCAGGACCACAGGGCTTTTACCGATGCGAGACATTCGTTTCTCCTAAACCCCTAGAAGACGCGGCAGAGGATTTCTCCGCCGACATTCTGCTTGCGCGCTTCGATATCCGACAGCACGCCACGCGGCGTGGAGACAATCGAAATGCCAAGACCGTTAAAGACACGCGGCAAATCTTCCACGCTCGAATAAACCCGCCTTCCTGGGCGGGAGACACGCTGGATCGCCTCGATCACCGGCTTGCCTTCGCTGTATTTCAACTCAACCTCAAAGGTCGCTTTACCGTCCGCGCTTTCACCCGCCGTGTAGCCGCGGATAAAGCCTTCCTTCTGCAACACATCGAGAACGGAGCGGCGCATTTTGGAAGCCGGTGTGCTGATTGAGGATTTGTGGGCGCGTTGGCCGTTGCGGATGCGCGTGATCATATCGGCAATGGGATCGCTCATTGTCATTTGCGCGCCCTCACCAGCTCGACTTGACCATGCCCGGAATATATCCGGACGAGGCAAGCTCGCGCAGCGCGATACGGGATAGTTGGAACTTGCGGTAAACACCGCGCGGCCGGCCGCTCAACGCGCAGCGGTTTCTGATGCGTATCTTGGCACCGTTTCTGGGCAGGCTCGATAATTTGAGCTGCGCCGTGAAACGTTCCTCGGCAGGCAACGAAAGATCGCGAATTGTCGCTTTCAACGCGGCACGCTTCGCTGCGTCACGCGCAACCATCCGTTTCCGCTTTTCGTTTTTCTGTATGGCGCTTTTTTTGGCCATTCCACTCTCTCTCAGTGTTGTGCGTACTTAAAGTACAAGGGGTAACTGAAAGGCGCTCAGCAACGCGCGCCCTTCGTCGTTTGTCTCAGCAGTGGTGCATATAACGATGTTCATGCCGCGCACTTCATCGACGGTATCGTATTCAATTTCCGGAAACACGATCTGCTCCTTGAGGCCAAGGGCATAATTGCCGCGGCCGTCGAAGCTCTTGGACGGGAGGCCGCGAAAATCGCGTACCCGCGGCAGCGCAATCGTCACCAGGCGATCGAGGAATTCATACATCCTGATGCGCCGGAGCGTGACCATGCAACCGATATCCATGCCTTCGCGAAGCTTATAGGTCGAGATCGATTTCTTGGCTTTCGTCACGACCGGCTTTTGGCCCGAGATCAACGTCATCTCACGCACCGCCGCCTCGATCTTCTTCTTGTCGGCGGAGCCTTCGCCAACGCCCATATTGATCACAATTTTCGCCAGGCGCGGCGTCTGCATTGGGTTGGTGTAACCGAACTGCTCGGTCAATGCCGGGCGGATCTCATTTTCATAGATCTGCTGCAAGCGGGGCGCTGTACTGTTTTCAGACATCGATCACCTCCCCTGAGCGCTTGGCATAGCGGACCTTGCGGCCATCTTCCAACACCTTATAGCCGACCCGCGTCGCAACATTTTCGCTCGGATCAATGAGCGCCACGTTGGAGATATGGATCGACGCCTCGCGCTCCTGAATGCCGCCCTGCGGCTCGGTTTGCGACGGGCGGACATGACGCTTCATCATATTCACGCCATCGACAACAACGCGGTTGTCCTTGGTGTTTATCGATTTAACCGAGCCACGCCTGCCTTTGTCGCGGCCGCTAAGAACGATCACTTCATCGTCCTTTTTGATTTTACGTTTCGCCATCTTTTCCTGCTCTTTCCCGTGCTGCCCAATCAGAGGACTTCGGGTGCCAGAGAAATAATCTTCATATAGTTTTTGCCGCGCAGCTCACGTGTTACCGGGCCAAAAATACGCGTGCCAATCGGCTCGCCTTGCGGGCTCAGCAACACGGCGGCATTGCGGTCAAAGCGGATCGCGGTGCCGTCGTCACGCCGGATTTCCTTGGCGGTGCGGACAATCACGGCGCGGTGAACCTCGCCCTTTTTGACCTTACCGCGCGGAATCGCTTCCTTCACCGTGACCACAATCATGTCGCCGACGGATGCGTATTTGCGCTTCGAGCCGCCCAGCACCTTGATACACTGAACACGCCGCGCGCCGGAGTTATCGGCAACATCCAGGTTTGTTTGCATCTGGATCATGGCTTAACAGTCCTTGTCTTCATTCCGTGTCTTCTTTCCGCCGTCTCGAGTTCAACCGCCGAGGCCGGTGGTTTCATTGATGACTTGCCAACATTTACGCTTGGAAATCGGCCGGCATTCCTGAATGCGCACGACATCGCCAATTTTATGCGTGTTGGTTTCGTCATGTGCCGCATAACGTTTTGAGCGGCGGATAACTTTTTTGTAGAGGCTGTGCATAAAGCGCCGGTCCACCCGGACGACAATTGTCTTGTCCGCTTTATCGCTCACCACTGTACCTTGCATGATACGCTTTGGCATATCTCGTCCCTTTTCGCCTACGTCCGCTTACGACTGTGCGCCGCGGCGTTGATCGGTCATCACTGTTTTGACACGCGCAATATCGCGCCTGACTTCGCGCATGCGCGATGTATTTTCCAATTGGCCAATGGCCTGCTGAAAGCGCAGGTTAAAGGCCTCTTTTTTCAACGACAGCAGCGAATCCTTAAGCTCGTCCTCGGTCATGCTGCGGGTATCTTCAATCTTCATGGTTCAACCCCCCTCGCCAAGGCGCGCGACCATCTTGGTGCGCACGCGAAACTTCGCTGATGCCAGACGGAACGCCTCAGCGGCAACATCCGCCGGTACGCCGTCGATTTCATACATAATGCGGCCCGGCTTGACGCGCGCCACCCAAAATTCCGGCGTGCCCTTGCCCTTGCCCATGCGGACTTCAGCCGGCTTGCTCGATACCGGCACATCGGGAAAGACGCGAATCCACACCCGCCCCGTACGTTTCATATGACGGGTAATCGCGCGCCGGCCGGCTTCCAGCTCACGTGCGGTGACCCGCCCAGGCGTCAAGGCCTTGAGGCCATAGGCGCCGAAGTTAAGTTGCGTACCACCTTTGGCAAGACCGTGAATACGGCCCTTGTGCGCCTTGCGGTATTTTGTCGATTTCGGTTGCAGCATGGTTCTTACACTCGTTCGCTAGCCTAACGCGGCGTGGCGTGTTCCTGGGCGCGTTTGTCCTGCGCCATGGGGTCGTGAGCGAGAATTTCGCCCTTAAAAATCCAAACTTTAACGCCGCAAATTCCGTATGCGGTTTGCGCCGATGCCCAGCCATAATCCACATCAGCACGCAATGTATGCAGCGGCACCCGGCCTTCGCGGTACCATTCAGTGCGCGCGATCTCAGCACCACCGAGACGGCCACCGCAATTGATGCGGATGCCTTCGGCGCCGAGACGCATGGCCGACTGAACGGCGCGCTTCATGGCGCGGCGGAAAGCAACGCGGCGCACGAGCTGCTGCGAGATATTCTCGGCAACAAGTTTCGCCTCGATCTCGGGCTTGCGGATTTCGACAATATTGAGATGAACTTCGCTGCCCGTCATCTTGCTGACATCGTTGCGCAGCTTATCGATATCCGCGCCTTTCTTGCCAATGACAACGCCGGGGCGCGCGGTGTGAATGGTGATGCGCGCCTTTTTCGCCGGGCGCTCGATGACAATTCTGCCGATGCCCGCCTGGTTCAGCTTGTCGAACAGGAATTTGCGGATGCTCAAATCTTCAAACAGCAGGCTGCTGTAATCTGCATCCGCATACCAGCGCGAATCCCAGGTACGATTGATACCGAGGCGAAGCCCGATGGGGTTTACTTTTTGACCCATTATGTCCTCTCCGCGCGTTCGCGCACGACTATCGTCAGATGGCTAAAGGGCTTGAGAATTTTGCCGGTGCGCCCGCGTGCGCGTGGCCGCCAGCGCTTCATCACAATACCCTTGCCGACACTGGCCTCCGCCACGACGAGCCGATCAACATCGAGCTCGTGATTGTTTTCCGCATTGGCGATTGCCGATTGAAGGCATTTCTTCACCGGACCGGAAATTCTGCGGCGTGAAAATGTGAGTGTGCTCAAAGCCGCTTCGGCGTCTTGGCCGCGAATGGCCTGGGCCACCAAATTCAGCTTTTGCGGGCTGATGCGAATATTACGAAGCACAGCGCAGGCTTCGTTATTCGCTAAAGAACGTTTACGTGCTGGCTTACCCATGATTAAGCCCTTTTCACCCGCTTGTCACCGGAATGGCCAAGGAATGTCCGCGTCGGAGAAAACTCACCGAGCTTATGGCCAACCATGTTTTCATTAATCAGAACCGGCAGAAATTTACGGCCGTTATAAACGCCGAAAGTCAGGCCGACGAATTGCGGCAGAATGGTCGAACGTCGCGACCAGGTGCGGATGATATCCTTGCGCCCAGTCGATCGCGCGGCTTCCGCTTTCTTAAGCAGATAGCCATCAACAAACGGGCCTTTCCAAACGGAGCGTGACATATTTTTTCTCCCCGCTTCCTACGGCCGCCGACGGCGTAGGATGAAGCGGTCGGTCTTTTTGTTGTTGCGGGTGCGTTTGCCTTTGGTCGGCTTGCCCCAAGGCGACACAGGATGGCGACCACCGGAGGTGCGGCCTTCGCCACCGCCATGCGGATGATCAACCGGGTTCATCGCCACACCGCGCACATGCGGGCGTTTACCAAGCCAGCGTGAACGGCCGGCCTTACCACTGTTCTGGTTTTGATGGTCGGGATTGGAAACCGCACCGACCGTCGCCATGCAATCGGAGCGCACCATGCGTTGCTCGCCCGAGCACATCTTCAAGAGCGCATAGCCCTGATCCTTGCCGACGAGTTGAACATAGCTGCCGGCGGCGCGTGCGATCTGGCCACCCTTGCCCGGCTTCATCTCGATATTATGGATGATCGTGCCAACCGGAATATTCTTCATCGGCATGGCATTGCCCGGCTTGATATCGACCTGCTCGCCGGAAACAACCTTATCGCCCGGCGCCAAACGTTGCGGCGCCAGAATGTAGGAATTGGTGCCGTCCTCGTAGCGAATGAGGGCGATGAAGGCGGAGCGGTTGGGATCATATTCGAGCCGCTCGACCGTGGCCGAGACATCAAACTTGGTACGCTTGAAATCGACCACGCGGTAACGCCGCTTGTGGCCACCGCCGCGATGGTCAGCCGTGATCCGGCCGGTATTGTTGCGCCCGCCTTTTTTGCTCAAACCCTCGGTGAGCTCTTTGACAGGTTTGCCCTTCCACAGCGCCGAGCGGTCGACCAGCACGAGCTGGCGGCGGCTTGGGGTGGTGGGATTGAAGCTTTTAAGCGCCATGCTTAGACCCCCGTCATCATATCGATCGTCTCACCTTCAGCGAGGGAGACAATCGCTTTCTTCCAGTTTACGCGCTGGCCCAAATGGCCTTTGAAGCGCTTGACCTTGCCGTTCATGCGGATCGTGTTGACGCCTTTGACTTTGACCTCAAACAGGCTTTCAACGGCTTTTTTAATTTCCGGCTTGGTGGCATCGGGCGAAACGCGGAAGGTCACCTGATTATGCTCACTGCCGCGCGTCGATTTCTCAGTCACCAAGGGTGCGAGAATAATGTCGTAATAACGTTCTTTGGCATCCTTGCTCATGTCAGGCGCGCCTCCAGAAGTTCGATGGCGTTTTTCGTCAGCACAAGCGTATCGCGCCGGAGAATGTCATATACATTGGCACCCTGTGGCGGCAGCACGTCGAAGCCGGGAATATTGCGCGCCGCACGGGAGAGGTTGCCATCGATCTCGGGCCCATCGATCAGGAGCACGGTCGAGGTCAATTTGAGTTTCGCCAGATGTCCGTTCAGGGCCGAGGTTTTGGCATCCTTCAAAGCGGCGCTATCGACAACGATCAGCTTGCCCTCCGCCTGCTTGCTGGAGAGCGCCGAACGCAACGCGATGGCGCGCACTTTCTTGGGCAGTTTATGCGCATGGCTGCGCGGCCTGGGCCCGAAAATGACCGCGCCGCCGCGGAATTGCGGCGAGCGCAAGGAGCTTGCGCGGGCACGGCCGGTGCCCTTCTGCTTCCACGGCTTGCGCGTTGTGCCGCTGATCTCGCCAACCGTTTTGGTTTTGTGAGTTCCGGCCTGCCGCTTGGCCAATTGCCAACGCACGGTACGGTGCATGAGATCGGCCCGGACCGGCGCGCCAAAGACGGCCTCCGCAAGCTCGATTTCGCCCGCGGCCTTATTGTCCAGATTTGTGACTTTGACCTTCATGTGGTCAATCCTTCTTATCTTCCGGTGCAGCGCTTTCGTCCGCACCATCTTCTGCTGCAGGCGCTTGTGCTACCGGTGCTTCTTCAGCTTCCGGCGCAGCGGCCTCTACCGGTGCTTCCTCGGCGCTATCGCCTTCTTCCGATCCACCACCGCTCAAAGAAGCTGGAAACGGCGCGTCTTTCGGAAAATCTCTTTTGACCGCGTCGGAGACAAAAACGAAACCTGATTCCGGTCCCGGCACGCCGCCTCTGATCAATATCAAGCCGCGCTCGACATCGGTCGAGACGACTTCCAGATTTTGCGCTGTGCGGCGAACAGCACCCATATGGCCGGCCATCTTTTTTCCCTTAAAAACTTTACCGGGATCCTGGCATTGGCCGGTCGACCCAAGTGAGCGGTGCGAGATGGAAACGCCGTGGCTTGCCCGGAGGCCGCTGAAATTATGACGCTTCATACCACCGGCAAAGCCCTTGCCGATAGAGGTCCCGACGACATCGACGAATTGGCCGGTGGCGAAATGATCGGCTTGAATCTCCTGACCGACATCAATCAGGGCATCTTCACTAACCCGGAACTCAGCCACCACGCGCTTCGGCTCCACTTTCGCCTTGGAAAAATGACCGCGCATCGCAGCGTTTACGTTCTTGACCTTGGCCTTGCCGGCGCCAAGCTGAACGGCCGAATAGCCGTGGCTCTCCGCCGTCCGCTGCGCCGTGACTTGGCAGGATTCCAGTTTGAGCACGGTGACAGGCACATGCTTGCCGTCATCGGCGAATACGCGGGTCATCCCCAGCTTTTCGGCGATGACGCCGGAGCGGCGCTGTGCTGATTGTGAGCCAGTCATTGTCTTGTTTCCTACAGTCTAATCTCTACATCGACACCGGCGGCGAGGTCGAGCTTCATCAAAGCATCGACGGTCTGCGGCGTGGGATCGATGATATCGAGCAAACGCTTGTGGATACGGATTTCAAACTGCTCGCGCGATTTCTTATCAATGTGCGGGGACCGAAGAACACAATATTTCTCGATACGTGTCGGCAAGGGAATCGGACCCCTAACCTGCGCACCGGTGCGCTTCGCCGTATTGACAATCTCTCCCGTCGAACTATCCAAAATACGGTGATCGAAGGCCTTCAAACGTATGCGTATATTTTGGCTATCTACTGCCATATCCTCGGTCCTGTTACGAAACCAAAAACGGCCACCGCTTGGTGACCGTTTGTTGGCATCCTACTCCATAATTTTGGCGACGACACCGGCGCCCACGGTCCGGCCGCCTTCGCGGATGGCGAAACGCAGGCCGTCATCCATGGCAATCGGCGCAATCAGATTGACGACCATGTTCACATTGTCGCCCGGCATCACCATCTCCGTGCCTTCCGGCAATTCGATCGTGCCCGTGATATCAGTCGTACGGAAATAAAACTGCGGACGATAGTTGGAGAAGAACGGCGTGTGACGCCCGCCCTCGTCCTTCGTCAAAATATACGTCTCCGCCTCGAACTTGGTGTGCGGCGTGATCGTGCCGGGCTGGGCCAGAACCTGGCCGCGCTCAACCTCGTCGCGCTTGGTGCCGCGCAGCAGCACGCCGACATTGTCGCCCGCCTCGCCCGAATCCAACAACTTCCTGAACATCTCAACGCCGGTGCAAATCGTTTTCGTCGTCTCCTTGACGCCGATAATCTCAATCTCGTCGCCGACCTTGACGACGCCGCGCTCAACCCGGCCTGTCACAACCGTGCCGCGGCCGGAAATCGAGAACACATCCTCGATCGGCATCAGGAACGGCTGATCGACCGGACGGTCGGGCTGCGGAATATACTCATCAACCGCCGTCATCAATTCCATGATCATGTTCTTGCCGATCTCTTCGTCGCGGCCTTCAAGTGCCGCCAGCGCCGAGCCGCGCACAATCGGAATATCGTCGCCCGGGAATTCGTAAACCGACAGCAGCTCACGCACTTCGAGCTCAACCAAATCAAGAAGCTCTTCGTCGTCAACCTGATCGACCTTGTTCATAAAGACAACCAGCGCCGGCACACCGACCTGGCGCGCCAGGAGAATGTGCTCGCGCGTCTGCGGCATCGGCCCATCGGCCGCCGAAACAACCAAAATTCCGCCGTCCATCTGCGCCGCGCCGGTGATCATGTTTTTGACATAATCCGCATGGCCCGGGCAATCGACATGCGCGTAATGACGCGCGCCCGTCTCATACTCGACATGCGCCGTGGCAATCGTGATGCCGCGCTCGCGCTCTTCAGGCGCCTTGTCGATCTCGTCAAACGGCACAAAATCCGCGCCGCCAGCTTCGCCCAGAACTTTGGTGATCGCCGCCGTCAGCGTCGTCTTGCCATGATCAACATGTCCAATCGTGCCGACATTGCAATGCGGCTTGGTCCGTTCAAACTTCTCTTTGGCCATGGTCTCTTTCCTCTTTTCGCGCGAATACAGTGTTGGTTAAGCAGCAGGGTTCATGCGAATTTCGTACGAACTTCTTCCGAAACAGCAGTCGGAACTTTTTGATAGTGATCGAATTCCATCGTGAACTGCCCACGCCCCTGGGTGAGTGAGCGCAGCGTGTTGACGTAGCCGAACATTGTCGCCAGCGGCACCTGGGCGCGAATTACCTGCGCATTCGAACGCGGATCCATGCCCTCGATCTGCCCGCGGCGTGAATTCAGGTCGCCAATGACATCGCCGAGATAGTCATCCGGCGTCACGACTTCGACCCGCATCATCGGCTCAAGCAATGCCGGCTTGCCCTTGTTGACAATCTCGCGGAATGCCGCGCGTCCGGCAATCTCAAACGCCATCGCGCTCGAATCGACATCGTGATAGGCGCCGTCGACCAATTTAGCCTTGAAATCAATCACCGGGAAGCCGGCAATGGTTCCGGTCTGGCGGGCTACATCGAAACCCTTTTTGACAGAGGGAATATATTCCGTCGGCACATTGCCGCCGCGAATATTACTTTCAAACTCAAAGCCACCACCTGGCTTAAGCGGCTCGATTTCGATTTTGACGCGCGCGAATTGACCGGCACCGCCCGACTGTTTCTTGTGCGTGTAATCGACTTCAGCAGCCCGCGTGATGGTCTCGCGGTAGGCCACCTGAGGCTGGCCCACATTGGCGTCGACCTTGAACTCGCGCTTCATGCGGTCAATCAGAATTTCAAGGTGCAACTCGCCCATGCCCTTAATGACAGTCTGACCGCTCTCTTGATCGGTGCCGACCCGGAACGACGGATCCTCATCGGCCAAGCGGGCCAGAGCGAGCGACATCTTGTCTTGGTCGGCCTTCGTCTTTGCCTCGACCGCCACTTCGATAACCGGATCGGGGAATTCCATGCGCTCGAGAATAACCGGGTTGTTCACGTCGCAAAGCGTCTCGCCGGTGGTGGTGTTTTTCAGCCCCGCGATGGCGACAATTTCGCCGGCGCGCACTTCTTTAATATCTTCGCGGCTATTTGCATGCATGAGCAGCATACGTCCCACCCGCTGCTTCTCGCCTTTGACGCTGTTGAGAATATTTTTGCCGGATTCCATCACGCCCGAATAAACCCGCACGAAGGTCAAGGAGCCGACGAAAGGATCGGTCATGACTTTGAAGGCGAGCGCCGCAAAGGGCTGGTCGTCCGTGCTTTCGCGAACGATTTCTTCGTCCTTGCCGGGAATGACGCCCTTGATGGCTTCGACATCGGTCGGCGCCGGCATGAAATCGATAATCGCATCCAGCAGCGGCTGCACGCCTTTGTTCTTGAACGCCGAGCCGCTCAGAACCGGCACCATCTTGCCGTTCAGCGTCGCCAGACGAATGCATTTCTTGAGCGTTTCTTCATCGGGTTCAATGCCTTCTTCAAGGAAGGCTTCGAGCGCGTCATCGTCATATTCGACGGCGCTTTCAATCAGTTCGGCGCGCAGAAGGTCTGCCTGATCCTGAAGGTCGGCCGGGATATCGCCGATTTCATACTCGGCGCCGAGCGTCTCCGCTTTCCAGATGACCGATTTCATGGTCACGAGATCGACCAAACCGGTGTGCTGGCTTTCACTGCCGATGGGAATCTGAAGCACCAGCACTTTCGCGCCGAGCCGATCCTTGATCATATCGATGGTGCGGAAATAATCGGCGCCGATGCGGTCCATCTTATTGACGAAGCAAATGCGCGGAACACCATATTTATCGGCCTGACGCCACACCGTTTCGGTCTGCGGCTCCACACCGGCAACGCTATCGAAGACGGCAACCGCGCCATCGAGGACGCGCAACGAACGCTCGACCTCAATGGTGAAATCGACATGGCCGGGCGTGTCGATGATGTTGATGCGGTGATCGCGCCAGAAACAGGTCGTCGCGGCGGAGGTAATGGTAATACCGCGCTCTTGTTCCTGCTCCATCCAATCCATGGTGGCGCTGCCATCATGGACTTCGCCCATTTTGTAGGATTTTCCGGTGTAATAGAGGATGCGCTCGGTCGTCGTCGTCTTACCGGCATCAATGTGGGCCATGATGCCGATATTACGAAAGCGATTGAGCGGTGTTTTGCGTGACATTATCTTTATTCCAAGGCCTGGCTGAACTACCAGCGATAATGTGAAAAGGCACGGTTGGCTTCGGCCATACGGTGCGTGTCTTCACGTTTTTTAACAGCGGAGCCGCGCCCTGCGGCGGCGTCCATCAATTCGTTGGAAAGCCGTTCCGTCATGGTGTTCTCACTGCGCGCCTTGGCTGCCGCGATCAGCCAGCGGATGGCTAATGTCTGGCGTCGCTCGGTGCGCACTTCGGTCGGCACCTGATAGGTCGCACCGCCGACGCGGCGCGAGCGCACCTCAACCGAGGGCTTCACATTCTCAAGCGCTTCGTGGAACATCCTCAAGGGATCCTGGCTCGAACGCTCACGCATGGTATCGAAAGCGCCGTAGACGATCTTCTCGGCCGCCGATTTCTTGCCATCAAGCATCAGGGAGTTCATGAACTTGGCGACAATCTTGTCGCCATAGTTGGGATCCGGGTTGATTTCTCTTTTTTCCGCTGCGCGGCGCCGTGACACGGTAAGATCCCCCTATTTCGGACGCTTGGCGCCGTATTTCGAACGGCGCTGGCGGCGATCCTGAATACCTTGGGTATCCAATGTGCCGCGGATGATATGATAGCGGACGCCCGGCAAATCCTTGACCCGGCCACCGCGGATCATGACCACGGAATGCTCTTGCAGGTTATGCCCTTCACCCGGAATGTAGCTCGTCACTTCGAAGCCGTTGGTCAAACGCACGCGCGCCACCTTGCGCAAAGCCGAGTTCGGCTTTTTCGGCGTGGTCGTATAGACCCGCGTACAGACACCGCGCTTCTGCGGACAAGCCTGCAACGCCGGCACCTTGTTGCGCTGAACCGGTGGTTTGCGCGGTTTGCGAACCAATTGATTAATTGTCGGCATCTGCCACTCGCATCCTATTTCCAAATGTCATCGGCCGAGACGGCAGATGATGCTTAATTTCCACAGCAAAAAAGAGAAGCAAACCAAGTTTACCTCTCACGAGCTGGTTTCGCCGGCTCGTCGGCATAATATTTTGTTTCGCCAATGTCCGCAGGAGGGCTGTATAAAACCGACCCAGCCGGGTCCCGTGAACTGAGCGCGCATACTAGTTACGGCACTTCACCGCGTCAAGCGCTAAACCGCTCATCTACAGGGCTTTTCGCCCCTTATTTTCACCTTTGGTTTCACCCATATTTTCGGCGCTCTTCAACATCCCGTTCGGACCTGCCGATGCGGGTAATTTAGCCCCCTACTCGGCCGGCGCAGGAGCCGATTCTTCCGGCGGCGCCAGAGCACCGGTCTCGCCGGCAAGCTCCTCCTCCGCCATTTCCATTTGTTGATCGAGCGCGCGCTGTGCCGCCTCGCGGTTGATGCGGGCGACAACACTGCCCGTGCCGGCCGGAATGAGACGTCCAACGATGACGTTTTCCTTCAGGCCGATCAAATCATCCGACTTGCCGGCAACCGCGGCCTCGGTCAGAACACGCGTCGTTTCCTGGAACGAAGCGGCGGAAACGAATGAGCGAGTCTGCAGCGATGCCTTTGTAATACCTTGCAAAATCGGGATCGACTTGGCCTGCGCATGGCCATCCTTTTCGGCCCGCTCATTGATTTCATCATATTCCGTGCGGTCGACCTGCTCGCCAATCAGGAACGTTGTCTCGCCCGGGTCGGTGATCTCGACTTTCTGCATCATCTGGCGGCAAATCACCTCGATATGCTTGTCGTTAATCTTCACACCCTGGAGGCGGTAAACTTCCTGGATTTCCTGGATCAGATAAACCGCAAGCGCCTCGACACCGAGAACCCTGAGAATATCGTGCGGTGCTGCGTTGCCATCCATCAGCGGATCGCCGCGGCGGACAAAATCGCCTTCATGCACGCTGATATGCTTGCCCTTCGGAATGAGATGCTCGGCCGGCTCTTCATCACCCTCCGGTACGACGATGATACGGCGCTTGGATTTGTAATCCTTGCCAAACTCAACCCGGCCATCGATATCGCTGATAATGGCGTGGTCCTTGGGCTTGCGCGCCTCGAACAATTCCGCCACGCGCGGCAGGCCACCCGTGATATCGCGGGTTTTCGTCGATTCCTTCGGGATACGCGCAAGCACGTCGCCGGCATGCACGGTATCGCCATTCTCAACATTGAGAATCGCATCCACCGAGAGGAAATAATGCGCTTCGCGGCCGTTCGAGAGGGTCATCAACTCGCCGGCGGCATCGGTTAACGCAAGACGCGGCTTCAGATCGCCGCCCTTGGGCTGCTGACGCCAATCGACCACCACCATGTTCGAGACGCCTGTCTGTTCGTCCATGGTTTCGCGGAACGACAGGCTCTCAATCATGTCAATGAACTGAATCTTGCCGGTTTTTTCCGAAATAAGCGGCAGGGTGAAGGGGTCCCAGGTCGCAAGCGACTGACCTTTTTCGACCTTTTGACCATCCTTAACGAACAGTTTGGCGCCGTAAGGCAAGCGGTGACGGGCCCGTTCCGAACCGCGTTTGTCCTTCAAAATGATCTCGCAGTTACGGCCCATGATGATTTCGATGCCCGAACTATCGACCACCGA
>JABIXB010000212.1 GCA_018666805.1 Rhodospirillaceae bacterium
CGCCATGAACACGCATACCTTTGGTGGCGAGCAACGCGCCGGTCGGCAGGCCGACATAGCCGAGGCCGAGGACACATACCTTCACGACCATTCCTCACCCAACAATATATCGGCGATGCGTGGCCCGGCCTTGCCGTCACCGAAGGGATTGGCCGCCCGGCTCATCGCAGCATGGTGTCCGGCGTCGCTCAACAAACGATTCGCTTCCGACAAAATATTCTCTTCATCCGTTCCCACCAGTCGCGCGCAACCGGCCGCAACCGCCTCCGGCCTTTCCGTCGTATCACGCATTACCAATGTCGGCACACCCAGGCTCGGGCTTTCTTCCTGAACGCCGCCGGAATCGGTCAAAATGATATGCGCGCGCATCATTAAATAAGTGAAGGAAATATAATCGACCGGCTCGATCAGGTGAATGCGGTTTGCAACAGGGTCTTCGCTCCCGCCCAAAATATCAAATACCGGCCCGCGCACACTTGGATTGAGATGCACGGGATAAACAAGTTCCACATCGGCGTGAGCCGCCACAATTTGGCGCAGGGCACGACAAATACCGTTCATGATGTCGCCGAAATTCTCGCGCCGGTGGCTGGTGACGAGAATAAGCCGTTTGGCGGAATCCAAAAACGAAAATTCTTCCGCCTTGCCGCGTTGTAAAGATGCATCCTCGGCAAATCTGTTCTTAATATCGACGAGCGCATCGACCACGGTATTGCCGGTTACAAATATGTCGGCCGCATCGATGCCCTCGCGCAATAAATTTTCGCGCGCTTCTTCCGTCGGCGCAAAATGAAAGCGCGTCAAGGCAGCGATCAGGCGCCGATTGCCCTCCTCCGGCCAGGGCGAATAATTATTGCCGGTACGCAGGCCGGCCTCCACATGGGCCACGGGAATACGTAAATAATAGGCGCCAAGGGCCGCCGCGAAAGCCGTCCCGGTATCACCCTGAACGATCACCAGATCCGGTGCATAGTCCCTCAAGAGCGGATTCATGCCGGTTAAAATACGTGCCGTTACGTCGCCAGGCCCCTGGTCGGGCGCCATGATATCCAAATTATAGTCCGGCTTGAGGGCCATAAACGTGAGCGCCTGATCAAGCATTTCCCGATGCTGCCCCGTCGCGCAAACGCAGACATCGAACCGTTCGGGACGCGCGCGCAGCGCTTGCACGACCGGCGCTAATTTAAGCGCCTCAGGCCGGGTTCCCATGACGATGAATATTTTGCGCTTGCCGCCGGCCATTAGGCGCGTCCCCCGGTTTGACCGATTGCATCGTAAAATAGCCGCCGCACGCGAATCGATTCCGCTTTCATATCGTAATGCTCTTTTGCGCGGCGGACCGCCGCAGCCGATATGCCGGCGCGGGCAGGCGCATCGCTGAGCAGATGACTTGTCGCACTTGCCAACTGGTCAATATCGGCTTCACTCACGACATGTGCGAAGCCATGGCGCACAGCTTCCATGCTGATCGGCACATCAGCCGGCGCATAAACCAGTATCGGTGTGCCGCTCGCCATATACGCCGCACTTTTCGCCGGCAGAGAATATTTAATGAATTGCCGGCTCTCGGCATCGAAAGCGACAGGTAAAAAGAGCAAGTCGGCGCGCCCCACCCGCTCGATCAAATCCTTGCGCTCCGGCAAACAGACAAATTCGGTAAATTCCCCGCCCAGTTCGCCGATTTGGCTCTCATTTGCCGCCACCGAGCCAATGATCGAGAACTTTACCGCCATTCCGGCCCGATTCAGCATTTCAACAACACGGCTCATATCCGCCAATCCGGCATAAGCGGCATGCTGGTGAATGGTCCCGGCATAGACGATCGATAAACTCCCGCTGCCCTGCACACGCTCGCCTAAGGGCCGGTGCCAGAGATCGACATCGACGGGAACGGAAAGCGGCAAAAAGGGCTGATCAAACATGGCGCCATAGGCTTCGCACATGATCTCGGAAATGCCAAATCTGAGCGCCGCGCAATCAAACAGGGCACGCAATTCATGATCCAGCCGCCGCCGTTTGCGCTCGGCCATGAGGCCCTTCCGGTAATGCATGGGCATCCAATTATCGTACACCTGAGCCGCAATCGGGATATGAAGATAGCTGGCGATTTGCCGGGTCAAGCGAACCAAAGCATATTCTGCGGGAACGGAAAAAATAAGATCGGGCGCAAAATCATCAAGAAATTTCTTGAGACCGGCGCTGAGCCGGGAATCTACAGGATAGAGCCAGCCGCGCGCGTGCATTGCGGCGCGCACACGTGCCGCCATTTGAGACGGGGGAGCGCTCTGGGTTGATTGGGGTGCGCCGCCGCCGGTCGCCATCGCAGCACCCACACCGCGCCCGGCGGCAAAACGCCGCAAGCGGCCATAGGCGGCAAGTGGAAACGCACGGCGTAATTCCTTAGTCCCCAGCCGATAATAAGTTTCACAAATATTGGTGTCGGGCGCGATCTCTCCGCTCGGGCTACAAATCTGCGCCAGGCGCTCTTTCGGCCAGTCGTGAAACAATGACGAAAGTGCAATACCAGTGCCGTCCTTGTTATTGAACGGCATACGGGCCAGCACCAGAATTTTGGGGTATTCGCTAGAAATAACGACCGGCCATCAATTCAACTATGATTCGGACTTCCGCCGACGGGCCACAACACTCTGGTAGAGATTACTGAAACGCTCAGCTTGACGATTCATACAGAATTCACGCGATATGAGCTGGCTGGCGGCTTTGCCCATTTGGGCGCACCGCTCCCTGGAATCGACAAGCAGCTTAATTCCCTCAGCAAGGTCTCTATCGTCTCCGGCAGCCGCCAAATAACCTGTCTTCATATGTTGAACCGCATCGCGCGTGCCGCCGGCATCGAAAGCGATAATTGGCCGGCCGCACGCCATCGCCTCGAGGGCCGTATTGGCAAGATTTTCATCCACCGAAGGTACGACCGATAGGTCCGCGGCGGCATATACTTTCGCCATCTCGCCCGGCGCTTCGCGATAGCCCGCCAAGCGCGTGTCAAACGGCTGCAATTCGGACCATGTCTCCCCGCCCACGCCGGCGAGAAGGAGAACCGTGTTCGGCATCCTGCCCAACATATTAAGCGCCGCGATAAGATGCTGCCCACCCTTGCGCGAATTTTCTTCCAATACATGCGCGGCAAATAAAATGACGATTGCGTCTTCGGGAATGTCGAGCGCGGCGCGGCTGGCGCTACGCTCTTTCGTACAAATCTGAGGATTAAATTGCGTGCGGTCCACGCCGGTGGCAATGCGCTCGAGCGGGAAATTGCGCAGCAGCGGGCTCTTTCGAACCACTTTCTCCATCCAGCTCGACGGTGCAACGAAGGTAATGTCGCTCTTTTCATAGGCGGTTTTTTTGAGCCGCCACAGGAGGGCCGTTGCATCCCGGCGGACGGGCGGATAAGCCGCCAGATCCGGGCACCGGCCACAGCCATGTTGCCAGCGCTCGCACGGCCCCGAATAGGCGCAGTGGCCGGTGGCCGGCCACATATCCGAGAGACGCCACACAACAGGCGCGTGACGGGAAAACCCGGCAACAGCAAAGGGCGATAAATATCCGCCATGGGTGTTGTAAAGCTGGATGACATCCGCTTCGCGGACCCAGCGATGACGCACCGCGCGGCGCGACGAGGGCACGTATAAATATTGCAGTCCGCTTCGCATGGCAAAAATTTCCGCCGCGCGGTGCCATAACCGGGCCGGGCCATCCGGCCAGACGCTTTCAATATTCTCATCATCGGACTGCTTGAACCTGACCAGCATGCGCGAGCGATGGCCGAGCTCTCCGAGACCCTGATGAATGCGAAAAGCCGCCTTTGCCGAGCCGCCCAGAATATCTGCCGTTGAAAAATGGCAAATTGATAGCCCCGCCGCCTTCATCAGTTAGAGTCTAGGTGCATTGCGGGCGTTCCTGAAGGCCGCGATACCAGAGCTGAAACATCAGGGCGCCCCAAATGAGGTTTGTGTTGTCCGCCTGTCCCTTAAGATGCGGCGTCACATAACGATCATGGAAATCGGCGCGATAGAAACCTTGTTCGGAAAGCCGTTGCGGTGCCAACAAATCCTGCGTCATCTCGCTGAGCGGACCGCGCAGCCACAGTTTGAGCGGCATCACGAAGCCTTTTTTGGGCGCGTCCAAAATCGTTTTCGGCAAGAGCGGCGCCATGGCTTCGCGTAGCAATTGCTTATATGGGCGAAACCGCGTGCGCACCGCCGCCGCCATGGAAAACATGCTTTCTACGAATTCATGGTCGAGGAAGGGCGTTCGAACTTCGAGAGAATGCGCCATCGAAAGGCGATCGGTCATCAACAGAAATTCCTCGGAAAGCTGGGTCTCCATATCCATTCGCGTAATGCGATCGCGCACCGAGGCAGGCGGCGCATCGTTCATCATTGAATAGAGAAAATCCGAGGTGTTGTTTTCGGGTATCATATGCGGCTGAAACACAGACTGGCATTTCTCGGCGTCGCTCAAATAATAATGCCGCTCAAAATATTCCCGCGCGAATCTTGCTTTCGTTCTGACAGCCGGCAGGGTCCGGCCTTCATAATGACGCCAACGCATATAATCGCCGAAGATCTCATCCCCGCCCGTGCCGGTCAGCCCGACTTTGACCTCCTCGCTCATGAACTTGAACACCGCCCAGGACGGTAGGCCGCCGCCATAGGGTTCATCGAGATGCCACGTCATTTTCGGCAGATCTGCAATTAGCGATTCCGGATCAATGACGATCTCATTGTGTTCCGCGCCCAGTTTCTGCGCCAATTCCCGCGCCAGGGGCAGCTCGTTCCACGAATCCTCTCCCGGCCCGGTGAAACCGACGGAATATGTTTTAAGCGGCCGGCCACTCTCGGCCAACAGGACGGCGATGGCGGATGAATCGAGGCCGCCCGACAAAGAACAGGCAATCGGCACATCTGAGAGCGTCCACCTTTCCACCGCCTTGGTCAGCGCCGAACGGACGCGCGCGTTTGCGTCTTCCGCTTTGAGGCGCTCGTTGCCGAAGTGCAAGCGCCACCAGCGCTGGATGCGCAGATTGCCGGTCTTCAAATCGTATCGCAGGCTGTGCGCCGGTGGTAGTTTGTGCACCGAGGCCAAGATCGTCGCCGGGCCCGGAACATACATCAGGCTGGCATAGTGATAGAGGCTTTCCGGATTCAATGTCCGTTCGACAAAGGGCAGGGCCGTTAGCGATTTCAATTCCGAGGCAAAAGCAAAACGCCTGCCGCCGGCAAAATAATAAAACGGTTTGATACCGAATCTGTCCCGCGCGCAGAAAAGCGTTTTTTCCAAATTGTCGAATATGGCGAAAGCAAACATGCCATTGAGACGGCGCAGCATGTCCTCACCGTCCAGCGCATAGCTGCGCAATAGAATTTCGGTATCGGAGTGATCGCTCGAAAATTCGACACCGCGCGCCTCAAGGTCGCGGCGCAGCTCGGGCGCATTGAAAATTTCGCCATTGAAAATAATCGTGTAGCGTCCGCCCTCCATCGTCATCGGCTGGCGGCCACCGTCCATATCGATGATGGCCAGGCGCCGCATGGCGAGTGACAGACCGTCGTCGGGCGATTCATAGACGCCACTATCGTCGGGGCCGCGATGCGCAATATTTGCGTTCATGGCATGTATCCAGGCCGGATCCTGGGCGCCGTGAATTCCGACTATTCCACACATTGCCGATACACCAGGTGCGAAGAGCGCTTAACCACCCTGTCTCTCAAGCAGTAATTCAGCTTTCGCCGCCCTTTCCTCAGCCCGGATCGGCTGATCAGAGCCGTATAATTCCATCCAAATCGGCGAAATAAACGATTGGCTGAGAACACTCCAATAATACGGTTTCATGCCGGCGACATTTTTCGCCGGAACGCCGAACCCGCTACCGCGCGCCACGCTGTCGGCAAAATGGGTGATCGCCGCCTCGAGCTCAGCGGCGCCATTTTCGAGAACTTTTGGCGTCGTGTGCACGACATCATCGCCGTATTTTTCAAACGTATCTTTGGCCGAGACGATGCGCCCATCTTCCTGTTGCAATACTTTGAAATAAACCACCATGTCGTTCCAGCCGATGTGAAACGGATAGGTATTCACCAGCATACTGGGGACGCTGTTAATCGGGCTTATCCAGAATCCACCGCCGCACTCGCCGATGGATATTTGGCACTCCGTCGTCGCGTAGAGATAAAATAGATCAGCGGAAATATTCAAGCTCCGGGCATCGACAAACATGCCGTTGAATTCTGCTGACAGCCCGGCCGGCAAACTCCGATCGCCAACCAACAATACCTGGTAGCCGCGCTCATTCAGGCGCTTTACCGCACGGCAATAGCTCTCCACGTCGCCGCCCGACCTGAGATACGCGTCGGGCCGTTCCGCCGTCGCGCGAAGGCGCAAATATAAGCAGCAGAGCTTGGTGTCTTTGCCGGCGGCGCGCCGAAGTGCGCCGGCAACAAGGCGCCTGTCCTTTTCGGGTAATTTCAAAGGCGCCGCCGAGACATCGCGGAGAAGACGGAGATAAGTCGGCACCCAATGGTCTTGGTACGGTCGCCCGGTAGGAATATCGTGCGCCGGGAGGGATGCGAAATATTCCTCGTCGGTAATAACCCGCCGCGCCGATACCAGCCAACCAAGGCCGACGCCAATCAGGCGAAACAAGGTGTAGCGCCACCCGCTTGAATATGGAAATAGCGCGACGGTAGGCGCATCTGCATCATAGGGGTGAAATTGGCGGGCGAAAGGCCGGCGGAACGCAACCGGAATAAATATCAAATCCACATCCGGCCAAATCTTGCGGATTTCCCGATTGTTGGTTCCCGGAACATAGGCGAAAAATATGACAATGCGTTGGCCGGCGCGATCCCGGCGCACGAGATCGGGGGTGGTAATCGTATATCCGAACCCACCCGTTGCATGGATCATCACCAAATCGGCGCG